>JAUXGP010000179.1 GCA_030621995.1 Psychrilyobacter sp. | reverse complement strand
CCTTATAGACCCCCAGTCTATCAGTAACCTAATCTCTATGAAACTACCTTTCCTAAAATATCTTAGGGTTACCTCTCAACTGACTTCAACGAGCTTTATACCTCTATATATTAAAGTATATAGACGCATATCGTAGTATTAGGGTAAGAGTTTCAGGACGTTACGCCATCATTCCTCTTATTGGATTTATAGTTGTTATCTTTAAGGTTGTTGATTAAAGATACTCACAACTTTTCATTGTGAAACATGTCGCACAAATAATATATCACTGTTTTATTATAGCCTTAATTTATCTTAAATAAATTAATATGAGGTGAGTGATATTTTGAATAAAATAAATATAACAAATTTAAGTTTTTCCTATGAGAATCCCTATAAGGAGATATTCAATAAGTTAAATATAGAGATCGATACATCTTGGAAAACTATAGTTTATGGAAAAAACGGCAGAGGAAAGAGTACATTGTTAAAATTAATAAATGGTGAATTAATAAAAGATGGCGGAAAGATAAAGTGTAATAAAAATTTTTTTGATTTCTCTTTCCAGCAGAAAGTGGATGAAAAGACTCGGGTACTGGATTTTATCAGGGATAATCTAGGGACTTATAGACTCTATGAAGATCAGATGGAAGGGTTATTATTAGATCCAACCCAGGATAACTTGATTAAGTATGGGGAAATCGAGGAAAAATATAGAGAATTAGACGGCTATCACATTGAAAATTTAATAGAGAGAGAGTTGTTAAATATAAACTTAGACTTTAGTATCTTAACTAGACTTTATAATACCTTGAGTGGGGGAGAAAAAACTAAGATACAATTGATTTCATTATTCCTAAAAAAGGACAGTTTTCCACTCATAGATGAACCGACAAATCATTTGGATATTGAATCCAGAAAATTAATAGGACAGTATCTAAAAAATCAAAAAAAAGGTTTCATTTGTATATCTCATGACAGAAAGTTTTTGAATACAGTAGGAGATCATATTCTTCACTTGCACAGCAGAAGAGAAGCTAAGATTTATAATACAACATTTTTTAAGTTTGAAGAAAATTATTTAAAGCTGTTAGAGAGTGAACAAAAAAGAAATGTTTTATTAAAAACACAGATAAACAGAGATAAGGAAAGTCTGAAACAAAAAGAAAATTGGGCTAAATCAACTGAATCTAAAAAACGAGAAGCAATGGATAAGGGTTTTCAGGGGAGAAAGGCTGCCAAAATGATGAAAACAGCCAAAAGTCAGGAAAAAAAATATTTAGATAAGATCGAAGACAAGGAAAAATTAGTCCAATTTTTTGAAAAAGAATATGAAATAAAATTTAAAGATATTAAGTTGCTGCCTCAAAAAGTTTTAAAGGTGGATAATCTGAATATCAGCTACGAAGATAAAAAAGTCATATCAAATTTATCTTTTAGTATAGACCGGGGTGAAAGAGTAACAATTACAGGGCCAAATGGGAGCGGGAAAACAAGTATTATTAAAGCTATTTTAAACCAAATTGAATTCACAGGGAATATATTTATCGATCCCAGGATAAATATAGGTTACCTCCCGCAGGAGCTTTTACCGAAAGATATGACATTGGAAGAATTCTTGATTGATTCAAATATTGATATTCCGCTATTTACTCCTTTTTTAGCTGCTTTTGATATTCGAGGTAATTTACTCAGTAAAGACACTTCACTCCTCAGTCAGGGGGAAACAAGGAAGCTGTATATGGCTTTAAATATTTATCTAGAGAAAGATTTTTTCATATGGGATGAACCGTTAAATTTTTTAGACCTACATACCCGTACAAGAATTGAGAAAGCCATATTAAAATATAATCCAACTATTTTATTTATAGAACATGATGATTTGTTTATAGAAAGAATAGCAAACAAGGTTATTACTTTGAAATAAGGTTCAGAGATCATTACTTAGTATAGAGGAAGAAAAATAGAAATTAAGCAAAAAAAGAGTCTGAATTTCAGACTCTTTTTGCTATCTTACTCCTAAATAATTTTTCAAAGCCATAACAAGTAAAGGTTGCAAGAGAGTTAAAAGAATATCTCACTGATGGCCTGAGCTAACTCCTCCACATCTACATCTAAGTTTAAACTTTCTTTAAGATGTTTAACCTTTTCTATTTCCACCAGGTATTTTTTAACAGCTTTTTGGTTTTCCTGAACTCCGTCATTTTTTAAATTTTCAATCCCTGCCTCTGTTATCAAAACATCTAAAAAATGTTGTCCGTAGTTTTCAAATTTTTGATTACCTATCCCCTTTATTTTTAACATCTCCCACCTGTTGACAGGTTTTTTATCCGCTAACTCCATAAGGGTCACATCGGATAAAAGAACATATGGAGCTATCCCTTCTTTTTCTGCTATCTCACGTCGAACTTCATTTAACCTTTCAAAAATAGGGTTTTCATAATAATCAAAGGATACAATTTCATTTTTCTTTCGGAGCACTTTAATATTCCCCTTGAGAACATCAAATGATTTTTCATTTAATTTAAGCACAGGATATGACCCTGCCGTTTGATCTATATATCCTTCGGAAATAAGGTAGTTGATAAACTCCTCCAACAGACGTTTATCGTAATCTTTAAAAATCCCAAAAGTTGAGATCTTATCCAGGCCTTTTCTTATAATTTTATCATTCACATCTCCCAATAGGAGCCGGATAACCATCCTGATTCCTACATTTTCCTTGGATCTGCCGATACATGAGAGGATTTTCTGCGTATCTACAGTATTGTTTTCCACATCTTTTAGGCCGGTACAATTACTGCAGTTTCCACAGTAATTTTTAATCCTCCTGTCGCTAAAATATTTCAATGTATATTCTCTTAGACAGGATTTTATCTCAGTATAGGCTACCATCTTATCTAATTTTTTTAATTTATCCCTCTTTAACTCCAAAGATAAATCCTTATTCATATCTATAAAAAATTCTTGTGTTCCAATATCTTCAGGGTAAAACATCAAGATACATTCTGCCTGCCCCCCGTCACGACCGCCACGACCGGCCTCCTGATAGTAACTTTCGATATCTTTGGGGATATTCCGGTGGATAACAAACCTCACATTGGATTTATCTATCCCCATCCCAAAGGCATTGGTGGCAATCATAACCCTGATATCCCCGCTTATAAATTTATTTTGAAATTTTTTACGCTCCTCATCGGTAAGTCCTGCATGATATTTTCCCACACTAAAATGCTTCAATCTCAGATAAGCATACAGGTTATCCACTTCTTTTCGTGTAGAAGCATAGATGATCCCGGGAGCCTTCCTGTGGGTGTCCAAATAATCTACCAGATATGATTCTGCATCTTCATTTTTTACAACTTTAAAAAATAAATTTTTCCGATCAAACCCTCCTACAAATATTTTGGGGTTCCTCATCTCCAATAGATCTATGATGTCTTCCTTTACCTTTGGAGTAGCCGTAGCTGTGAATGCCGTTATCTGTACATTCTGATCCAATTTTTCAATAAATTTAGGGATCTCCAGATAAGATTTTCTGAAATCATGCCCCCATTGAGATATACAGTGGGCTTCATCTACAGCGACCATTCCTATCTGGAGACCGGTCAGCAGGTTTATAAATTTAGCATTGAGGAGTCTTTCAGGAGCGATATACAGGAGTTTTAGTTTATTTTGCCGTAACTGCCTGATTATATTTACATATTCTTCCTTTGAAAGGGAACTGTTTATAAAAGCTGAAGGGATATTGGATATCCTAAGGGCATCCACCTGATCTTTCATGAGGGAGATCAAGGGGGAGATGACTATGGTAAGTTTAGGAGAGAGCAATGCCGGGATCTGATAACAGATGGATTTCCCGCTGCCGGTCGGGATTATCCCCAAAAGATTTCTTCCATCCAAAATAGAGGAGACTATCTCCTCTTGGCTGGTTCTAAATTTTTTATATCCAAAATATTGAAACAATACCTTCTCAGCTTTCTTTAACATCATCTACCTCTTTCTTTTGGTTTTAAAACCTAAAAATTTAAATTATCTGCGGTCATCTATATTTTATCAGTGTATACTTCAGTATCCGCGTTCTATTTCCTCAAAATTCTTAACTCATGAAATGAAATCTAGATATTTTGGTGATGACCTTTACGGTTACTTTGTGTTTATTAGTCTAATTTGCGTAATTCGTGACTAGTTTTTTTCTGATCTTGATTTATTTTTCCTTTTTTAGTTTTAAGTTATTAATTATTAACTGTCGTTTCTTCTCCTGTATTATGTACGTGGACATCCATTTGCGGAAAT
>JAUXGP010000261.1 GCA_030621995.1 Psychrilyobacter sp. | reverse complement strand
CTAAGATGGCATCTGGAAACGAACCTGCTATATTCAATGTAGGAGGACCACAAGATGTCTATGACTGGCAGGATAAACTAGTGGATCTGTCGGACATGGAATTAGCAGGAAAGGCATTTGATGGAGCATTGAGTGGTGCTACATTAGATGGAAAGGTATATGGATTGCCATTTACTCAAGAGGGATATGGATTTATATATAATAAGGAGTTGTTAAAAAAAGCCGGTATAGATGCAAAAACTATTACCAGCTATGAATCTTTAGAAACCGCTGTTAAGATGTTGGATTCTAAAAAAGAGGAGTTAGGATTGGAAGCTGTATTTTCAACTGCAGGAAAGGAGACTTGGGTAACGGGATTACATTATTCAAATGTAGGCTTAGCACAAGAGTTTGGAAGTGTATTTGAAGCTTATAATGCTAAAGCGGTGGAATTCACATATTCTGACGGTATGAAACAACTATTTGATCTACAGTTGGATTATGGTAGAAATCCAATAAATGCGACTGACTATTCTACACAGGTAGAAAGATTATTTTCTATGGGGAAAGTAGCTATGACTCAGCAAGGTAACTGGGCATTTGGATCGATAAAAGGAATTGATGAAAAATTAGCAGAAAATATAGGGTTCCTGCCTATGCCAATAGTAGGAGCTAAAGAAAATGTATTACCGGTAGGGATACCAATGTACTGGACTGTAAATAAAGGTTCAAGTGAGGCTCAAGTAAAAGCCGCTAAAGAATTTTTAAACTGGGTATATACTTCTGAGACTGGAAAAGATTATGTAATCAACAAATTTAACTTTATACCGCCGTATGAAGGATTTGACGGGGATAACTTACAACCAAAAGATCCATTAGCTAAAGATATCATGGCATTTTCAAAAGCCGGGAACACTATCCCTTGGGTATTTATGGGATATCCTACAGGATGGGGAATGGAAATATTAGGAGTAGAATTACAAAAGTATATAGATGGACAAATTACTTGGAATGAAGTTTTAGAAACAGCAAAAACTTCATGGGCTGAGAGTAGAAAATAAAAGTGTGAGATGAAAAATTAATAAATAAGAAAAAGGGGGAAACCCCTTTTTTTCTAAAAAAGGAATGATGGATATGAATTATAATAAAAAAACATTCTGCTTATTTGCAGGACCGGTAATAGTCGCGTTTTTGATGGTGGTGGTGATACCGTTAGTTATAGGAGTTTACTATTCATTTACAGAATGGAATGGACGAATGGATCAAGTACCTGATTTTATAGGATTTAGTAACTATATTGCAATAATTAAAGATGAGGGATTTAGAAATGCTTTTATTTTTACAGCAAAATTTACAGTGGTGTCTGTAATTGCCATCAATGCAATAGGATTTAGTTTAGCATTATTGGTAACAAAAAAATTAAAAATATCTAACTTTATGAGAACGATATTTTTTATGCCTAATCTGATAGGAGGGCTTATCTTAGGTTTTATATGGCAATTTATATTCATGGGTGTATTTCAATCTATTGCTGAAGCAACCGGGTGGACTTTTTTTGAGGGATGGTTAGCAGATGCTAATACCGGATTCTGGGGCTTAGTAATAATCATGGTTTGGCAGATGTCGGGGTATTTGATGATAATTTATATTGCAGCACTGCAAAATATTCCTAAAAGTCTGCTGGAAGCAGCTGATATAGATGGGGCCAGTGGATGGGCAAAAACAAGGCACATTATCTTCCCGTTAGTAGCACCGGCATTTACTATCAGTATGTTTTTGACACTAGCAAATTCATTTAAATTATTTGATCAAAATTTGTCCCTTACAAATGGAGGACCTGGAGGAGCGACAGAGATGTTAGCGTTAAATATCTATAAAACGGCATATACCTTTACTAACTATGGTGCTGCCCAGGCAAAAGCTGTTGTATTCTTTTTCTTAGTGGCTTCTATTACTATGATACAGGTATATGTAAATAAGAAAAAAGAGGTGGAGATGTAATGAAAAATAAACAAAATTCTAGAATTTTACTGTATATCATAGGAATTCTTACATCTATCTTATTTGTATCTCCATTTTATATTTTAATAGTCAATGCCTTTAAAACTAAGAGGGAGTTATTTGGAAGTACACTGACATTACCCAAGGAATGGATGTTGGATAACTTTAAGATAGCACTCAATAAACTATCATTTTTATGGATTGGGAAAAGTTTCAGTCTGGAGGGATTCTTTGGATCGGCGTTATTTAACTCAATGTTTATAACTATTACCAGTACAATTTTAATTATTATATTTTCTTCGATGGCTGCCTGGATTCTCGTTCGGACAAAGTCAAAGATGAGTAATATTATATTTTATCTGTTTATCGCAGCTATGTTAGTGCCCTTTCAAGCTGTAATGCTGCCCCTGGTAGCTTTTATGGGGAGGCTGGGATTACAAAATAGATTGGGAATAGTATTTATGTATCTGGGGTTTGGATCGAGTTTTTCTATATTTCTCTATCACGGCTTTATAAAGAGTATCCCTGTATCACTAGAGGAGGCTGCAAGGATCGACGGCTGCGGGCCTTGGAAGGTGTTTTGGAAGATAATATTTCCCACATTAAAGCCAATCCATGTAACTGTATCTATATTAAATATAATTTGGATATGGAATGATTTTTTACTACCGCAACTTATGATAAATAAAAAAGGAACTCAGACTATTCCCCTTAAGATGTATCTATTCTTTGGAGGATATTCAAAACAATGGCATCTTGCAATGGCAGGCTTATTGTTAGCTGTAATACCTGTAATAATATTTTACTTCTTTGCACAAAAACATATTATAGAGGGAGTGACAGCAGGATCTGAAAAATAAAAAACTAAAAAACTTCATTTCTCTCAAAAGAAAATGAAGTTTTTTAGTTTTTTTTTGAAGGGAATAGACTAAATAAGACTTAAAATAATATTATTTCCAGGTTAATAAAGACTAAAAAAAGTTTTAAAAAATGTACTGAAAGTAAAAAAGTTGTGT
>JAUXGP010000074.1 GCA_030621995.1 Psychrilyobacter sp. | reverse complement strand
TATAGGTAAGTATAAACAAGTAAAATACTGAAAATAGTTTAAATGGAATAAAAGTAAAGTGTCTTTCATAAGAATAACTTTTCTCTGTTCTTTTTACAAGTTCTCCCATCACATGGCCTTCTATTACAGGCAACTTATCCTTATAATAAATATCTCCTTTAACAACTGCCCCCTTGGATATCAATAGTTCTCCATCTATCTCAATGTCACCACTTATTATTACCCCTTCAGAGACAACAGCATTTTCTACAACCATCCTGACATTTCCACCCACAGGAGCATTTATATATAAATTTTTAGCCATTATATTTAAATTTCCTTCCACTAGTCCGTCTATTCTAATATATTTCCCTGCTAAGTAAACCTCTTGGGATCTGCTTTTAATTGTAATTCTTTCTCCGGCAATAATTACACGTTTAGAGGAATTTCTATCTATAAGTATTTCTCTGCCCGCCACAATTAAGTCTCCTTCATCCCCATCATTTACAACTATATTTTCTCCAATTGCAAATTTACCAAAAATATTTTCCGATTTTGAAAAACTGAAAACTGATATTAAAGTTATAAATAATATAATATATATTTTTTTCATATTTGCCTCCCCTTCTCTAATTTTTATTTATGTTAGAGTTTTTTACAGATTTAATTTATTATATCTAATGTTACACCAATCTTGGACAAAATTCAAAAAAATATTGACATATCTAGTTATTTTTGATATTCTGATATAAGAAATTTTTAGGAGGTGTTAAATTTGAAAAACAAAAGATCGTTAGTAGTACCAGTCAACTTTAATAATGTATTTCAATTTAACAAATTTTTATTTTTGAAAGATGTTCCCTATATAACATATGGAGCGGTATCTTTGTTTTTAAATTTTAATAATAATTTTATTCTAAAGAATAATGACTAATCTATTTTAGTTATTATTCTTTTTTTTTTAGCATAAACTTATGAGAACCCAGGAGGCGTTATGAAGGCAAAACTGATATTAGAAAATGGAATGGTATTTGAGGGAAAAGCTTTTGGATATACAGAGGAAGCTGTAGGAGAGTTGGTGTTTAATACATCTATGACAGGTTATCAAGAGATTCTCACTGATCCATCTTATTATGGACAAATAGTTGTAATGACTTACCCAATGATAGGAAACTACGGTCTTAACCTAGATGACTTAGAAAGTAATGGTGCAAAGGTAAGAGGATTTGTAATAAAAGAACCTGCTAAACTACCAAATAACTTTAGATGTGAGATGACCCTGGATGGTTATTTAAGACAGCATAAGGTAATGGGGTTTAAAGGGATTGATACAAGACATTTAACTAAGATCATCAGGGATAACGGATCTATGAAAGCTATCATCACTATAGATGAGCTTACACAAAAAGAAATTAAAAATACAATGAATAATTTTTCAAATGTAGATGCGGTTAGTATCGTAAGTACAAAAGAGATCTATGAAGCTCCCTGTGGTGCAGAAAAAGTAAATAAAAAAATCGGAATGATTGATTTTGGAATAAAGCAAAATATCATCCGATCATTTCATAAGAGAAATTGTGATCTAACTATCTTCCCATGGAATACAACTGCTGAGGAGATCTTATCATATGATCTAGATGGCGTATTCTTATCCAATGGGCCTGGAGATCCCGCCGATTTAACAGGTGTAATAGAGGAGATCAAAAAGATGGTGGGAAAAACTCCTATCATCGGGATATGTCTAGGGCATCAACTGCTAGCCTGGGCATTAGGCGGAACGACTAATAAATTAAAGTTTGGTCACAGGGGGGCTAACCACCCGGTAAAAGATTTGGAAAAAAATAAGATATTTATCACATCTCAAAATCATGGGTATGTGGTAGACACAATGCCGGAAGGTGTAGAAATAACTCAAATAAACTTAAACGATAACTCGGTAGAGGGTATGAAAGACTATAAGAATAAGATAGCATCGGTACAATACCACCCAGAAGCAGCACCAGGACCAGAAGATTCTCAGTATGTATTTGATGATTTCATCAAAATGTTGGGATAAACTCTTTCCTCTTTGGCGTTTTCCCGGTTGACGAGTATGAAAATTTCTTCTAGTTATAAGAAATTTACGATGTCAAAAGGAAAACTATGGCTTAATATTCTACGTTGGTTTCTTTAACCAAGAGAAACCATAAAAAAGAAGTGTCATCTCTTTGGTAAATTTTTTTAAAGTGAGGTAATTTAATATGTTAGATAAAAATATAAAGAAAACTCTTGTAATAGGATCGGGACCAATTGTAATAGGACAGGCTGCTGAATTTGATTATTCTGGAACTCAAGCTTGTGAGGCATTGAAGGAAGAGGGAGTAGAAGTTGTATTAATAAATTCAAATCCTGCCACCATCATGACAGATAAAAGTGTAGCCGATAGAATATATATCGAACCTATTACATTGGAATTTGTAACTAAGGTAATAGTGAAGGAAAAACCTGATTCAATCTTGGTAGGAATGGGTGGACAAACTGCACTTAATATGGCAGTGGAATTAGACGACAGTGGGATATTGACTGAACACAATATCAAAGTATTGGGTACAAGTATCGATTCTATCAAAAGAGGAGAGGACAGAGACTTATTTAGAGATGCTATGAATAAGATAGGGGAGCCCACTATAGAGAGTATGATAGTTGAGAACCTGGAAGACGGGTTGGAATTTGCTGCAAAAATAGGGTATCCATTGATTGTAAGACCTGCATATACACTGGGTGGTACCGGCGGAGGAATGGCAGACAACCCTCAAGAGCTGGAAGATATCCTGTTAAAGGGATTGGTGCTTTCCAGAGTAGGGCAGGTATTAGTTGAAAAATCTATCCTTGGATGGAAAGAAGTAGAGTATGAGGTAATGAGAGATATCAATGGTAATAGAATTACAGTCTGTAATATGGAAAACATCGATCCAGTTGGAATCCATACAGGAGACAGTATCGTAGTAGCTCCATCTCAGACGTTATCTGATAAAGAATATCAAATGCTGAGAACATCTGCTCTCAATATCATAGATGAGATTGGGATTGTAGGAGGGTGTAATGTACAGTTCGCTCTCAACCCTGATTCATTTGAATATGCAATTATAGAGATCAACCCCAGAGTGTCCAGGTCATCAGCACTAGCTTCTAAAGCGACTGGTTATCCAATTGCAAGGGTGGCAGCAAAATTATCATTGGGGTATACTCTCGATGAAGTTAAAAATGAGGTTACAGGAAAAACATATGCTTGTTTTGAACCGGCACTTGACTATATAGTAGTAAAGATTCCAAAGTGGCCATTTGATAAATTCGATAAAGCCGACAGAAAATTAGGTACAAAAATGATGGCTACTGGAGAGATCATGGCTATTGGAAACAATTTTGAAGCTGCATTTCTAAAAGGTGTAAGATCATTGGAAATCGGGCAATACAGCTTAGAGCATAAAGCCTCTAAGATAAGATCTATGGAGGAGCTGAAAAAGAGAGTAGTCAGTCCGGATGATGAAAGAATATTTGATCTGGCTGAGATGCTGAGACGTGGGTATACTAAGACTATGTTACAGAAAATAACTGGAATGGATCCATTCTTCATGGAAAAACTTCAATGGATAGTAAGACAGGAGGAAATTTTAAAGAAGACTAAATTATCTGATCTTACTCCTAAAAACCTTAGAAATTGGAAGAAAAAAGGGTTTTCAGACAGAGCCATGGCAGAATTTATGGGACTAAACGAAGATGATATTGTAGCTAAAAGAAAAGAATTAAATATTATACCTGTATATAAGATGGTAGACACCTGTGCAGGAGAATTTGAAGCTTCCTCATCTTATTACTACTCAACTTATGACCTATATGATGAGGTGGAAATATCGGACAGAAGAAAAGTTATAGTAATTGGATCCGGACCTATCAGAATCGGGCAGGGAATTGAATTTGACTATTGTACAGTACATACAGTAAAAGCACTGCAAAATTTAGATATAGAGACTATCATTATAAACAACAATCCTGAGACTGTTTCTACAGACTTCTCAACTGCTGATAAATTATACTTTGAACCGTTAGTATTGGAAGACGTAATGAATATCATTGAAAAAGAGAACCCAGAGGGAGTTATTCTGCAATTTGGCGGGCAGACTGCTATAAAATTAGCTAATGATTTAGCAGATTTAGGAATAAATATCATCGGGACTTCTGCTGATATGATAGATGCTGCTGAAGATAGAGAGAGATTTGAAGCTATTTTAGAAAAATTAGATATAAAAAGACCCAAGGGAAGAGCTGTTTGGAATACTGAAGATGGGGTAGCAGAAGCTGAAAAAGTAAAATATCCGGTCTTAGTGAGACCTTCATATGTATTAGGTGGACAAGGGATGGAGATCTGCTACTTAGAAGAAAACTTAAAGGGTTATTTAGAAGCTTCTTTCATTAGAGATCCTAAAAATCCAGTATTGGTAGATAAATACTTAAATGGTGTGGAGATTGAGGTAGATGCAATCTGTGACGGTGAAGACGTGCTTATTCCTGGAATCATGGAACATCTCGAGAGAGCAGGGATCCATTCAGGTGATTCGATTACAGTTTATCCTCAGCAAAATTTATATGAAGGAACGGAGGAAGAGATCCTAAAAATCACCAAAAAATTAGCTAAGGAATTGAATATAATAGGGATGATGAATATACAATTTATCGCCTATGAAAATGAGCTGTATATCATAGAAGTAAACCCCAGATCATCTAGAACAGTGCCTTATATCTCCAAGGTGGCTGGAGTTCCAATGATCGAACTGGCAACAAAAGTCATGCTGGGACAAAAATTGGCTGATCTGGCATATGGTGTAGGAATATACAAGAAACCAGATGTAGTAGCGGTAAAGGTTCCGGTATTCTCTACAGAAAAACTTGGCGGAGTAGAGGTATCATTGGGACCTGAGATGAAATCCACAGGAGAAGTCTTAGGAATAGGAAACAATATGGACGAGGCTATCTACAAGGGACTTGTAGGAGGATACAGGATACATGAGATTAAAAACAAGAGAGTTTTAGCTACTATAAAGGGAAGCGACAAAGATGAATTCTTAAGTTTAGCTAAGAGGCTTATCGGTCAAGGATGTACAATGATTGGAACTGGTGGAACTGCTGAATATCTGAATAATAATGGAGTTCCATGTGAAACGATAAATAAGATCAATGAAGCATCTCCTAATATAATCGATAAATTAAAAACCCAACAAATAGATCTGCTTATCAATACTCCTACAAAGGCAAATGATGCCCAAAGAGACGGATTTAAGATAAGAAGAACAGCTATTGAATATGGTGTAGAAGTATTGACTTCACTGGATACAC
Source organism: Psychrilyobacter sp. (assembly GCA_030621995.1). Lineage (GTDB taxonomy): Bacteria > Fusobacteriota > Fusobacteriia > Fusobacteriales > Fusobacteriaceae > Psychrilyobacter. The sequence continues at coordinate 2,278 of JAUXGP010000074.1, read as the reverse complement.
TGAATGCAGTATTAAACATTATGGAAAAAGATGTAAATACCAGGGATTTAGATATCTTTGATATCAGCAAGATATAGAACCCCTACTGCCATTTTGGCATCTCCCCTTTTATCAAAGGGGGAGAACAAAAGAGGGGGTTAAGGAGGTAATTTTGAAAGAAATACTATCATTAAATAATTTAACTAAAGAAGATATTTTAACTGTATTAGAAAAAGCAAAAGAATTGGAAAACAACCCTAAACCTGAAGAGTTAGAAAATAAAATTTTATCCACTGTATTCTTTGAGCCGTCTACCCGAACCAAGCTATCTTTTATCAGTGCCATGTATAAATTAGGAGGAAAGGTAATCGAATTAGATGGAGGAGGAAATAACTCCCTGAAAAAAGGAGAAACCATCTCCGATACCCTCACTATGATGGGCCTCTATACAGATATTATGGCAATTCGAAGCCCCTATGAGGGAACAGCCAAAAGAGCTAGTGAGATCCTGGATATACCTGTAATAAATGCAGGGGATGGAGCTAACCAACACCCTACCCAGACTTTACTGGATCTCTATACCATACAGAAGGAAAAGGGAAGATTAGATAATTTAGAGATTGCCTTTGTAGGAGATCTCAAATACGGAAGGACTGTTCATTCATTGGCTAAGGCGTTGGATAAATTCAGTGGAAACAAGATTTATTTTATAGCTCCTCCTGAGATGCAGATTCCATCTTATATCTTGGATTCTCTCTCTTTAGAATATGAAGTTTTAGAAGACTATGAAGTTATTATGAAAGATGTGGATATCCTGTATATGACCAGGATACAGGAGGAAAGATTTGATGATCCCAAAGATTTTAGAAAATGTGCTGGTAAATATCAAATAGATAAAGAGATCTTAAAAATATCCAAACCTGATTTAAAAATTCTTCATCCTCTGCCCAGGGTAGGAGAGATCCATACAAATTTAGACTCTACACCTAATGCGGTTTATTTTTCTCAGGCTGAGAATGGTGTTTTTGTCAGGCAGGCCATCATGAGCTTACTCATAAAAGATCATACTAAACCTGCATATGATGGAATAGGCAGAGGGTGTAAAAATCCTAAATGTATCTCACAGATAGAAGATTTAGGAGGAAAATGGACAGGTTTTAAAGGGAAGAAAGTATGTTTTTACTGTGAAAAATAATTTATTCCCATAGAAAAAGAGGTATTTTCATACATACCTCTTTTTTAAGTCTTTTCAACATATTTTCTTTCAGGAAACTTTTTTTTACCCCTTTTATTTTCATACATATTGATATCTGCAATGTTGACATATTCCTCTAAAGTTTTATTATCACAACATTCTACTGTCCCTATACTGATACTGTATGTATATTCTTTTTTGCATTTTATATTATATTTCTCTATATTTTCTTCAATTTCATTAAACAATAGATTTACCCCTGCTAAAGTTAATCTATTAAATCCCAAAATAAATTCATCTCCTCCAAATCTCAAAAAAATATCTTTCGATTCCAATTTTTTTTCTATAATTTTCACAATATTTGTAATCAATTTATCTCCCTCTTCATGGGAATATCTGTCATTTACATATTTTAAATCATTTATATCTATAAAAGTTATTATAAAAATTTCATTATTCTTTTGAGCTTTTTTAAAGTTTTTTTCCAATTTTTCTAATCCTGTATGTCTGTTTAAAATTCCGGTCATCACATCATAGGCAGCCAGGCTATATAATCTTTCTTTCATAAGCTCAATATCTTCCAATAAATTATTTATGTTTTTTCCTAAATTACCAATTTCATCTTTACCGCTGATCTTAAGGCGTTTCCCCAAATCTTTACACTCTATAATTTCCCTTACCGACCGATCCATTCTTCTTAATCTCTTCACTATAATATGTTCCATAAAGATATAAATAGCAAAGATTAAGATTATGAAATTAACAAATAACATAATGACATATTTTTTTACATTTTGTTTCCCCAGGATCAATATATCGGCATTCCTTTGATTTTCCAAGATAATACTTTTTCCTGAAAGAGTTGAAATATATAGTTTATTATATATTTTTTCCTTACCTATATTTATTTTATACGGAACTTCTAATTTTTCTGAAATCCCTGCCATATTAAGTTGAATTCCTAATTTTTCTTCTATAGCCGCTACCCTGTTGTCATTTAAAAAATAACCCATTATTAAATTACCATTTGATTTTTTCGCTTCATGGCTGTCGGTTATTTTTAAATTAGAAAAAACAAAAACTTCTTTATTATCTCCAGCCAGC
>JAUXGP010000083.1 GCA_030621995.1 Psychrilyobacter sp. | reverse complement strand
TGATCCAAGAAAAAGATCCAAAGAAAATCAACGGCTATAAAAATATCTATTACATAGTCTAAAAGATTGAAAAAATCGAAACTCCCTACACTCAAACAATCGAATATTTTTCAAAATCTTTTATTCTTATTTTATTAACGATATTTTTAAAAGGCCGAAAAAAAGTTTTTTTGTAAGAATTAGTGCAATTTGTGACAAAAAGAATTCTCTGTAAAAATCAGACTCTAAAATTCATAAAATCTGTGTCAAATATTTTGAACTTAATCCGTGTAAATTCGTGACATTCATGGTAAAAAAATTAAAAAAATCTCCTCCATTATCCATGGAGGAGATATAGGGGGGCTATAATAATGTGGCTGCCAATTCAGCTAACTCTGATCTTTCACCTTTTTTCAATATAATATGTCCCGATATATTTACATTTTGAAATCTTTCAGCCAGATAGGTCAGCCCGTTACTCGCTGTATCGAGATATGGATTATCTATTTGATACGGATCACCTGTAAATACTATCTTTGTATTTTCTCCTGCTCTTGTAACTATGGTTTTTATTTCATGGGGCGTTAAATTCTGTGCCTCATCTATAATTAAAAATCCTGCCGGGATACTCCTACCCCTTATGTAGGACAGCGCTTCTATCTTCAGTAATCCCATTGCTTCAAGACCTGCTATTACCTTTTCTCCTGCTTTTTCCTCCTTGACACTGGATAAAAAATCTATATTATCAAAAATAGGCTGCATCCAGGGTTTTAATTTTTCCTTCTCACTTCCAGGAAGGTATCCCAAGTCCTTTCCCATTGAAATTATAGGTCTGGCTATAAATAATTTCTTATATTTACCCCTCTCAACAACTAATTCCAACCCTGAAGCTACTGCTAGCAAAGTTTTTCCGGTTCCTGCTTTTCCAACCAAAGTCACCACCTTGATATCTTCATCCATCAAAAGATCCAATGCAAAATTTTGTTCTTCATTTCTGCCTCGAACTCCCCAGACACTGACATCTCCATAGGTCATTCTCTCTATCCGTTTTGTCTTCTCATTGTACCTGCCGAATAAAGTTTTTTCCTTGTATTTCATACTTACAAAACAATTTGCCGAAGGCTCCTCTGACATAACCTCTATATATTTAATTCTACCTGATTTCTCATATTTTTTTATGGTCTCTGCCTCTACTTCTACCTCCGTATTTCCGGTATACAGCTCTTCCAGATCCATCTTGTCACTCTTATAGTCCTCCACATGTATTTCCATGGCATCTGCTTTTATTCTCATATTGACATCTTTCGAGACCAATATTACTTTTTTGTCCTTATCTTTCTTCTTGATATACAGTGCTATGGCGAGGATCCTGTTATCCACTATATCTCTCCTTAGAGAAGTCGGCAGCTCTGTAGTGTCACCCTTGGTTTCCACCCTGAAAAATATCCCCTTCTCCATCTCCACTCCCTTAGCCAGACATCCTTTGGATCGGAGACCATCTATAAATCTGGCTGCTACCCTGGCCGAAGCACCCCTGTTTCCACTTTCTTTTTTTAATTTATCTATCTCCTCAATCACATAGATAGGTAAAACCACTTCATTGTCCTCAAAATTTATCATAGCCTTAGGATCATGAATAAGCACATTTGTATCCAGTATATATATCTTTCTCATAGAAATTCCCCCCTAATTATGATATTGTAAATATATTCTTAATTTATTCAATGCTCGAATCTGTAACTGTCTTATCCTCTCTCTGGTCAAATTCATTTTTTTCCCCAATATATCCAGGGTTAAAACTTCATTGTTCAACAAACCAAACCTATATATTATTATCTCCCTTTCCTTAACTCCTAAGATGTCCAAAGTTTTTAACAGTTTTTCCTTGTCACTTTCAAGGATTAAATTTTCCTCTATATAACCATTTTTATCTGCAATCATACTGTGCAGATCCCCGGTTTCTCCATAGGAATCATCCAGGGAATTAAAGGTTACATCATTTAATTTCAAATATCTCTTTATATCCTTTACCTTTAATTCTGTATCTTCTGCAATCTCCTCCAGGCTGGGTTCACAGCTATTTTTAGATTTATATTTTGCCATAAATTTCTTTATCTTAGCCAAATTATCATATATATATACAGGATATCTGATAACCCCCTTATTGGAAGATATATATCTCAAAATGCTTTGTTTTATCCAAAAAGTGGCATAGGTGGAAAATTTTTTCCCCATGGTATAATCAAATTTTTCAACAGCTTTCATGAGTCCTATATTTCCCTCTTGAATCAAATCTTGAATGGGGACTCCTAATTTAGTGTATTTTTTGGCTATACTCACAACTAATCTCAGATTAGCTGTTATCAATCTATCTTGTGCATCTATATCCCCCTCTAATATATGTTTAGATATTTCAATTTCTTCATCTCTAGTCAGGAGGGGGTAGTGACTTATTTCTTTTAAATAGTTCGAAATGTTCATTTTTACCTCCTTTTTATGTATTTTATCTGTATCAGCAATATACTATTTGTTATGGAAACTTCCTTTTATATTTATAGAATTTTATTATAATTTATGATAAGATTTAATACACAGAAATAAATATAAAAACAGAAGCATTTAATATGCTTTTAGCTCTATAATTTAGTTTAAATATGAGGAGTAAGGATGAGAGTAATTGGAATAGATCCCGGAACGGCAATTGTCGGTTTTGGAATTATAGATTATATCGGAAGTAAGTATAAGGTGGTGGATTACGGCTGCATATATACCTCCAAAGATCTTCCCATGGAAAAGAGGATTTCTGCTATCTACAGCGAATTAGATAATATATTAAAAAAATATTCTCCTACCCACATGGCTGTTGAGGATCTTTTTTATTTTAAAAATGCTAAAACCGTTATCTCCGTCGGCCAGGCCAGGGGGGTAATAGTCCTGTGTGGAGAAAAAAATAATATTCCCCAGGTCTCCTTTACTCCGCTGCAGATAAAGATGGGAATAACAGGATACGGTCGGGCTGAAAAAAAACAGGTTCAGTTGATGGTTCAAAGAATTTTGGGACTCCGTGAGATTCCTCAGCCGGATGATGCAGCCGACGCTCTGGCTATTGCCATCACCCATATAAATTCCTTGAATAGCGGGTATATTCTGGCCTCTAAACCTAATCTATCTAAGATATCAGGCATTAAAAATGGTAAAATAAGTGCAGCCGATTATCGAAATCTATTAAACAAAAAGGATTGATTTTTATGTTTAAAACTTTGGAAAATTCATCTATGGTTTCCTATTTAGATTCCTTAGAAACCATAGCTTCTACAATTCATAAGGAAAAAAACACTGAAAAAGTTGTATTTTTTATCCTCTTAAATTTAATTGAAAAATTAGATCTGGGTTACTCTGAAGGATATTTTTTAAAATACGATAAGTGGAATAGAAATCTGAAACATCTGAATTCATATTTTGATCTGAAAAATTTAAAGAAAGATGAAGTAGAGTTTATCTCAACTAATCTTGAAATGGAGATCAATTTTTATGGAACTCCCATAGAAAAAATGTTGAAAAGTATAGAGATACAAACAAATCTATCCAGGCTGGATTTCCATGAAAATTACGGGCTGCTGAATAGATTTAATAACTTTACCATCATCCCTATAAACTATGAAAATACATATTATGGATGTTTTATCCTGGACAGACAGTCTAAGGTTCCACGTGAGTTCAGTATACAGGAGATGCATATTTTAGAGTTATTTAAATATAATTTTTCCCTCTATATACACACTCGGGAATTAGAAGATTTTGAGGCCGAGGACATCAGGTTAAAAACCGTCGGTTCCTTTGCAAACTCCATTATCCACGAACTGAGGACTCCTATTTCATCTATCATTGGTTTTGCATCTTTAGCTAAGAAGAAGTTAAACGATCCTAAAAAAATTGAACTTTATTTAGATTATATTCTCAAAGAATCCGATAAGGTTATCAAACTTTGTGAAGATATCGGTGACTATTCCAGCGAAGATGAAAATGTTAAAAATAAATCCACTACTTTTTACCTTTCCCATCTTATCAGGGAAGTTATTAAAAAGTTAAATCGACAATTGAAAAAATCTAATATCAAAACCTATATGATTATAGAGAATGATATGGAAGTTACATTTAACAGGGAGAAGGTCATCACGGCTTTCTACCACCTGTTTAAAAATTCCATTGAAAACTGTGACTACAATAAGAGTGAACGTTTTATCACTGTCACCCTTTCGGCAAACAATAAAAACAAGATCAGTATAAAAGATAATGGAATTGGGATACAAAAACACAGGATAGAAGAGGTTACCATTCCTTTTTATTCCTCTAAAATTTATGGAACCGGATTGGGACTTACCATAGCTAAGGAAGTCTTCACTAAGTTAGGTTTTAAATTTTCCATAAAATCAGAATATTCAAAATGGACAAAAATCATACTAAAAGAGGAGTAAATTTATGAATATAGTTTTAATGGAACCTGAAATACCGTACAACACAGGAAATATAGGCAGAAGTTGTGTCCTTACAAATACATCATTACACCTGATCAAGCCCTTTGGATTTTCCCTGGATGAAAAACAAATCAAGAGAGCGGGTTTAGATTACTGGCAGCATATCGACCTCCACGAGTGGGATAGTTTAGATGAATTGATGGCAGCTTATCCTGAATCTAAATTTTACTTTGCTACAACCAAAACCACTCAAAGATATTCAGATGTTACATATAAAGAAAATGACTTTATTGTATTCGGTCCTGAATCCAGAGGAGTTCCAGTTGATATATTGGAAAAAAATAAGAAAACTTGTATCACTATTCCTATGATCAAAATGGGAAGATCGCTGAATCTTTCAAATTCAGCAGCTATTGTTTTATATGAATCTTTAAGGCAGACTGATTTTAATTTCGGAGAGTAATATGAAGCGAATCTATATCTATATATTAATTTTTCTTATCTTTGCAGGAGCAGGAGGAGTGATCTCATTCTTTCCCCTGAATTATTATAGTGAAGTAAATAAAATTTCTGAAAAATACAAAGTTGACAGGGAGATTATTTATTCAGTCATTAAAATTGAAAGTAACTTCAGGGAGCATATAGTTTCCCACAAGGGAGCTGTCGGCCTCATGCAGATAATGCCTCCTACAGGTAAATGGATGGCGGAATCTCATGACCTTCCATATTCTAGAGAGATGTTACTGGATCCCGTATATAATATAAAAATCGGAACCCTCTATCTCCACTATCTTATGGATAGATATGACGGTGACATTGAAAAAGTTTTAGTAGCCTACAATGCAGGTCCTGCCAGATTAAGGGACGGTTCATGGAAGAAATTTAAAGAAACCAAAAACTACCTTATAAAATATAAGATAGCTAATTTCTTTTATAGGATAAGATTATATTTTAGATAAAACTTTCTCCTCCTATGAAACTGAAAAAGAGCTTACAATCGATTCCTTTAACTTAATAGACCTCCTAGTCATTGGAAATACCAATGACTAGGAGGTCTATTTATTGAATAAATCCTATGATGTTTTTAATTCTGCTGCACCTTGTTCAACAGTTCCTCTTCCTTCTCTTCTTACTTCATCCCAAACAGCAAACTCCCCTTTAATTCCAATCTCATTTGGATTAAAGTCCCAATCATCTGCTCTTCCTTCTTTCAGTCTTATTCTATAGTCTTTTAAGCAAGCAATAGCAGGCTTATGCATAATTAAAATACCTATTATATTTATCCAAGCCATTGTTCCTATCCCAATATCTCCAACAGTCCAAGCCATTCCTCCTACAAGTAGAGACCCTAAAAATGTACATCCGAAAAATATGAACATTAAAATAGATCTTATTTCCCCCCCTTTTTCACTGCCTTTAGTTAAATAAATTAACGCTGTCTCTCCATTCCAAAAAAACCCTAATAAACTAGTAAAAGCAAAGAATGCAATAGCTATCGCTACTATATATGCACCATATCCAATACCAATATCCAATGCTGTAGATGTATTGGCTGCTCCTACTGTCCCGATACTCATACTAGCAGTTGCCCCCTTTCCAGCATAAATTGCCTTACCAGTTCCATCAAATACTTTATATGCACCTGTAATAATAATCATCAATGCTGTTGCTGTACATATGAATATTGAATCAATGTAAATTGAAAATGCTTGTACTAACCCTTGTTTAGCAGGATGCGATACATCTGCTGCTGCTGCTGCACCCGGTCCTGTTCCTTGCCCTGCTTCATTTGAATAAACACCTCTTTTTACACCCCAGGATATCGCTGATCCTACTATCCCTGCGAATGCTTCTTCCCTTCCAAAAGCAGATTTAACAATTAAAGTTAACGTTGGAATAATATTCTCGGCATTAAGTGCCAACACTATCACTGCGATAATTACATATGCCACCGCCATAAATGGAACTACTATTCCAGCAAATGTTGCTAACCTTTTAGCTCCTCCCAAAATAATGATACATAAGAGTCCTACGATGATCACTCCTGTAATCCATTGGGGAACCCCTGCTGCTGTTTTAAAAGTTCCTGCAATTACATGTGATTGAGTAGATGGCATACATATTAACATAGCCAATATTGTAGATAGAGCAAATAAATTTCCATACCAAGTTTTCCCGCCTAATAATCCTTTTTGGAAATAGTAAGAAGGTCCGCCTCTATATCCACCTTCAAATTTTTCTTTATATAATTGTCCCAACGTAGACTCGATATATGACGATGCAGCACCTAATAATGAAATCATCCATAACCAGAATATAGATCCAGGTCCTCCTAATGATATGGCTGTAGCCACTCCTGCGATATTTCCAGTTCCCACCCTTGCAGAAACAGACATACACAGTGCTTGAAATCCACTTATTGAATCCTTAGATCTTTCTCCTGGTTTAACATCTTTTCCCAGTAATAATCTTATCATCTCTTTGATCATCATAAATTGAACGCCGCTTGTCTTTAAAGTAAAAAATAATCCTGCACCTAAACAAAGATATATAAGCGCCGGTGACCAAACAATACTATTTAACAGATTAACTAAGTTCCCCATAAAACCTCCTAAGCAATTTTCAACAATAAATATAAAATTCTAAATTCCATCTATCAACTAATAACAGCTTAGCCCCACTTTTCATGAATGTCAAAAATAAAAGCGAACGTTTCGCTTTATTTTCGTTCACTCATTCCCATTAAATGTTATAGGTTGTGATTTTTTTATTAAAAATAGAAATCTATAATCAAGG
>JAUXGP010000239.1 GCA_030621995.1 Psychrilyobacter sp. | reverse complement strand
TGAACTTACCCCCGGGATAACTTCAAATTCTATATTATGGCTGGCTAATATATCCATTTGTTCTCTGTGAGCTCCATAGATAGCGGGATCTCCTGTATGTACCCTAGCCACCATCTTACCATCATTTATAGCTTTTACTGTTACTTCTATTACCTCATCTAAATTCATAGAAGCACTGTTGTATACCTCTGCTCCTTCTTTATGGCATTCAATTACTTGTCTTGGTACCAATGATCCTGCATAGATGATTACATCCGCTTCTTTTACCAGTCTTTGTCCCTTTACTGTAATTAATTCAGGATCTCCAGGGCCTGCTCCTATGAAAAATACTTTTGCCATTGTCTTACACCACCCTTTTTAAGTAATATAGTCGTGAAGTATGAGATATTATCACGAGTTATATTTTCTAAATCATAATAAATTTTTTCTGAATCTTTTCCACAATTAGAAATTAAAACTACATTTTCCATATTTCCTGTTTCTTTAAAAGCTTCTTTTAATCTTTCTAAATTTCTGGTAACCTTCATAAAGATTAAATTATCTGCTGACTCTATCTCTTTTACCAAATCTGTTTCCTTTGCAATAGGGATGACTTTTAGTGTTTCATCTCCCATAAGTAAAGGTGTTCTGAGTCTTGAAGTTATAGAAGCAAATGAAGTAATCCCAGGAATAGATTCAACTTCTATCTTATCCTCCAATAACTCCATTGCGTATACAAATGTACTGAGGGTCATAGGGTCTCCAATAGTTATAAATGCTATATTTTTCCCCTCTTTTACCAATTTATTTACAATTTTTGAGTATTCTAACCTGTCGTCTTCACGTATTTTATCATTATCTACAGTTGTGAAGTCTAAAAATACCTTTTCGATATCTTCTTTCATATATCCCTTTGCAATCTCAAATGCTGTACTATAGTTTTTTGTATTTGCCCGGGGAAGGATTACCACATCTGATTCTCCTAAAGCTCTTACAGCCTTCATTGTTAACATCTCCGGATCTCCTACACCTACACCTATTCCATATAATTTTGCCATCTTTAATTACTCCTTCTTGCAGATATAATATAGATCGGGTTTTCCCCCATCATCATATTATAGCCGCCTATTTTTTTATTTTTTGACACATTAATATTTACCACTTCTATATCATTAAATCCTAACCTTTCCAAGTTATTCATAGATTCACTCAAGCTCTCCAAGGTGATGGTATTGATCACTATCTTGCTGTCAGGAGTAGAATTTTCTAGAAACCATTCTAATATTATTCCTAAATTTCCCCTGGATCCCCCTACAAACATCCTGTCTACCCTTATATCAGGTATTGCATCTGGTGCCATTCCATCTACAAGCTCATAGTTTCTCACTTTAAATTTATCTAAATTTTGCTTTATTACCTCCAGGCCATCTACATTAACCTCTATACCATAAACCTTACCATCTATGTTGTAGTTACTGGCTTCTATTCCTACACTGCCAGATCCTGCTCCTACATCTATCAAGATACTATCTTTCCTCAGGTCTAATTTTGCCACTGAGATACAACGTACCTCTTGTTTTGTCATGGGAACCTTTCCCCTTATAAAATCCTTATCTTCGATATGGTACATAGGTACTTCCTCCCTGTCTACCCTCTCTCGCCTCTTCCTTCTTATAGTTTTCTGATCACATCGTCAATGAGTTCATATTTAAAATCATGAAAACCAGCCAAAGAGAAAAGAGTTACCTGGGTATTATTATTACTACATTTATATCAAATATAATCTTAAGTTCCGCCATCTCTGATAAGTCCATAACTGTAATAACCTCATCCCTGTAACTTAACCTTTCTCCCACATATATTTCAGCTTTTATTCCGCTATCCAATAAATTTTGTGCGATCACTTGAGGAGTAGCTTTATTATCTGTAAGCAAGCCTGCATTTTTCCTCTCTTTTAATGGACTTAGATAGTTACACTCTCTGCCGTGGACACTCCCTATAAAGGTATCTTCATAGCTGTAGCCAATTTTAGCAAACATATACTGCATGGAGGAGATCCCTGAAATAATATTCAAATCTTTTACTTCAAAATGACTCTTCATAAATGGAACCATACTATAGAACCCCGTGTCTCCGGATACTATAAGGGAGATATGCCTGCCTCTATTTGATCTTATATAGGCAGCCAATTCATCCAGGTGCCTGTCTATATATCTTATCTCTTTTCCTGCCGCCATAGATCCCAAGGACTCTATATTTCTCCTTCCTCCAATCAGAATATCAGATTTTTTTATATATTCTTTGGTAATTGGAAGGATATACCCTTTATCTCCAGGGCCCAGCCCCAATATATTAATTTTTTTCATAAAATTCCTCCAGCATCCTATTGAATCCCTCTGTTCTGGATAACTCTCCATGATCAAATGAAAAAGTCAGTATCTCTACTTCTACCTCATCAAACATCCTTGTCTGGCATTTCCCTTTGATTTTTTCTGCGATCAACTCATTGGTTTTCTCCAATTTCAGATAGGACAGCCCCTCCTCAGTGGTATTTGCCTTTATTATCTTAATTACATCCTTTGGGTTTTCTCCAGACAGCAGAGCATTGGCTCCTAATATTTCCATCCGTCCATCAGATATCTTTGAGTGGGTATGAAATATTCCCCCGGCTACCTTGATGAGTTTTCCTATATGCCCCACCAAGATCACTTTTTTCATCCCCAAAACCCTTATGTTGTCCAGGATAAACCCTATGAAATTACTTATTATCAGGATCTTTTTAGAATCTACACCCAGCTCTTCCACCAAAAATTTCTTTCCATAGTTGCCGGGAGTCAGGATTATAGTATCCCCCTCTATCTCTTCCAATAATATTTTCAATTCGATCACAATGGAATCTTTAAATGCCTCTTCCGACATGGGTTTTACTATACCGGTTGTTCCCAGGATAGAAATCCCGCCTAAGATCCCTAATTTAGGATTGAAAGTTTTTTTCCCTATCTCAACTCCCATTGGGATATCTATAGTAATCTCCACCTTCTTATCTTTGGGCAGGATCTTCTCCACCTCGTAAAATATAGTTCTTACAGGCACAGGGTTGATTGCAGGTTTACCGATTCCTACCTGTAGACCTTTTTTAGTAACAACTCCTACTCCCACTCCTCCCCTTAGAGATATGGTCTTATTAGAATTTATAAAGTTATCGCCGCTGTTTTTGACACACTCTATCTCCCTTACAGTGGCAAATATCTCTATCTTATCTGTGGCATCGGGATCATCTCCACCATCTTTTATGATACTGGTTCTCACATATCTAGAGTTCTCTT
>JAUXGP010000203.1 GCA_030621995.1 Psychrilyobacter sp. | reverse complement strand
TTATACAAAATAAATCCCAGACCAAAGAATCGGCTTACTCTGGTTTGGTGATAAATGCCGGATATGATTCAGACCACAGGTCACCTTTTTTCCACCCTAAAATTTTATTTACTTCTTTATTCATAAGAGCCTGTTTTGCAGCAGTTCTTATTTTTTCAGTTATATTCCCCATCTGGCATCCCTCAACTTTTTATTTGGTCCAAGTTTATAAATATCTTCCAATATATCGTTCATTACAGCTGCAAATTTATTTCCTTCTGCTGCTGAAATCCAATCGACTTTTAAACGTTCTTTTTCTATTCCTATATATTCTGTTAAATTTGTTATAAGTGAAAACCGGCGTCTTGTATAATAATTCCCTGTAGAATAATGACAGTCTCCCGGATGACATCCGGCTATGACTACACCATCTGCACCATGCTGGAATGCACGGAGCACAAAGTTTATATTTACTCTGCAAGAACATGGTACACGTATAATTTTTATGTTAGCAGGGTATTTCAACCTGCTTGTTCCAGCCAGGTCAGCTCCTGCATAACTACACCAGTTACAGCAAAATGCAACTATTAAGGGTTTGAACTCCTGGTTTTTAGTATCTAACGACATATTGCATCTACCTCCGCTAAAATCTGCTTATTTGTAAACCCTTTGAGATCTATTGCACCAGGCCGGCAGGTAACGGTACATCCTCCGCAACCGTGACAGAGAGCTTCGTTTACTTCAGCTACTATTTTTTTAATTCTCTGCCCATGATCATCGATCTCTATATTCTTAAAAGAAATAGCATCGTATGGACACATCTCGGTACACGCAAGGCATCCGCTGCATAAAGATTCATCCACTATAGACACACAGGGATTATTCACAAGTTTTGATTTATTTAAAAGACCAATAACTTTTGCAGCGGCAGCACTTGACTGGGCTACAGTTTCCGGAATATCTTTAGGTCCCTGACAGGCTCCTGCCAGATATATTCCTGCCGAAGCTGTTTCTACAGGACGAAGTTTTGGATGAGCCTCTGTAAAAAAATTATTTATGTCGGTGCTGATATTAAGTTTCCTTTTGAGATCCACAGCATCGTCTTTAGCCTTTGTAGCAGCCGCCAGGACAACCATATCAGCATCTATTACAAGAACTTCACCGCTGAGAGCATCTACTCCATGAACCATAAGTTTTTTCCCCTCTGGAAAAATTTTTCCAACCATTCCTTTAATATAATGAACTCCGTATTTTTCTACTGCTCTCCTTTGAAACTCATCAAAATTCTTTCCGGGAGTACGTACATCTATATAAAATACATATGCCTCTATATCAGGATATTTTTCTTTTATCAACATGGAATGTTTGGCAGTATACATACAACAAATTTTTGAACAATATGATTTACCCCGTTCGGTTTTATCCCTGGAACCGACACATTGTATAAATACTACTTTTTTCGGCCTTTCTCCATCAGAGGGACGTATAAACTTTCCGTTTGTCGGCCCGGCTGCATTGGTTATCCTTTCAAATTCAAGAGATGTAATGACATCCGGATGATCATACTGATATTCTCCAAATTTCGCCAAATCAATGATATCATAACCGCTGGCTACCACTATGGCACCATATTCTTCTGTGATTATCTCGTCCTTTTGATTAAAATCTATGGCTCCTGATGGACAAAGTGTTTCACATAAACCGCATTTCCCTGTTTTTAATTTAATACACTCCTCTGTATCGATTACTGGTACATTTGGAAGAGCTTGAGCAAATGGTATATAAATTGCACCTCTATTTTTAAGCCCTTCTTCAAACTCACTTTTAGCTTTTTTAGAAGGACATTTTTCAATACATATTCGGCACCCGGTACACTTCTCCATATCAACATAGCGTGCTTTTTTCTTGATATTCACCCGAAAATTACCTACATACCCGCTAATTTTTTCTACTTCACTATAGGTGTGAAGGGTTATATTTGGATGCTTTGCAGCATCTACCATTTTTGGTGTTAGAATACATGCTGAACAATCCAGAGTAGGAAATGTTTTATCCAGCTGAGCCATTCTGCCGCCGATACTGGGTGTTTTCTCTACAATATCTACCTTGTATCCGGCATCTGCAATATCTAATGCAGTCTGGATACCGGCTATTCCGCCGCCGATCACCAGAGCTTTTTTTACTACGTCTATCTCCCCGGGGATCAGCTCATTGTTCAAGGTAACCTTAGCTACTGCTGCTCTTGTAAGAGCTACAGCCTTCTCAGTTCCGGCTTGCTTATCTTTATGCACCCAGGAGCACTGCTCCCTTATGTTGGCAATTTCTACTAAATATGGATTTATTCCAGCTTCTTCAGCAGCCCTGCGAAATGTACTTTCGTGCATACGAGGAGAACATGCTGCAATTACGACTCTGTCCAAGTTATGTTTATTTATAATATCCTTCATCATATTCTGGCCAATCTCAGAACACATATACTGATAGTCTGCAGCATATGCAACTCCTGACATTTTCTTTGCTTCTTCTACAACCTGTTTTACATCGATGGTAGCAGCTATATTTGAACCGCACCAGCATACAAAAACTCCAATTTTTCGCAACCTTATACCTCCCTGCAAGACAATAGCTTATATCTATTTACTGTATTTACGAAGTGCACTTACAATAGCCTGTTGTGGCATCTTTTCATCTGTCATCAAGTGACCTATATCTTTAACTTTTAATCTGTTATTTCCTTTTTGTCTCAATATAATAAGGCGTATAGCTTCCATTAGTCTAGCTAAATCAACTCCCCTGGGACAGCGAGCTGCACAGGTAAAACACGATGCACAACTCCAGATTGTTTTACTTTCAATGACCTTGTCAAACTGGCCCAATTGAAGGTGTCTTATTATTTGATGGGGTAATATATCCATCCCTGAACTGGCGGGACATCCTGCTGTACATTTTCCACACTGCATACAATCATTGATCATCTCACTGCTGATTTTTTTGATTTGGGAGAGTTCTTTTTCGTATTTATCGGGAATAATTTTTATTCTTACCATTTTTTCGCCTCCTAGTAAAGATAATTATTTCACATTCAAAGTTTCAGCTAAAAGCTCTGTAAAATAAACAACCGATATATCATTTATTTTAGCTTCGTGACTGTTCTCCAAATTATACTTACATAGAGGGCATGCAGTTACGATCTCTTGAATTCCATTTATGACAGCAGACCTTATAATATTATTTGTCATCTCCTCTGTTATAGATTTATTTTCAGTCACAAGATACCCCCCACAGCACTCTGTTCTATAGGGATACTTTACAGCTCTGCCACCCAAAGCATCTATAAAATTTTCAATGATAACAGGATTTTCTGAATCATCAAATTTCATCTCTTTATCCGGCCTGAGAAGGAGACAGCCATAATAAGCTCCTATTTTACGACCATTGAGAGAAGTTTTTATTTTTTTAGTTAATTTTTCAAATCCAAAATCATCCCTCAGCATCTCTAAAAAATGAATGACCTCTCCCTCTCCATTGTAGTCGTTTTCAAGCTGGAGATAATTATTAACTTTTTTTCTGATTTCAATTTTATTTTTCATATCTTCATTGACCCTTTTAATGACATGATGACAGGCAGAACAAAGGGTCACAAGTTTTTCATTCCTATCCTGTGCAGCTGCAAGACTTCTGACCGAAGATAATTTTGTAACAATTTCATCCTCTCCCATGGGATATACTGCACCACAACACTGCCAGTCTTTTTGTTCTTTCAATTCAATGCCTAGTTCATTGGCTGAATCTAGAGTGAACTTTTCAAGTTCCTGTGCTTTTGTT
>JAUXGP010000158.1 GCA_030621995.1 Psychrilyobacter sp. | reverse complement strand
CGATCTCAAAATTTTCTCCCGTTTGAGGTTTTAAATTTGTATTTATATTTCCAGAATAAATTTCTATCATTTCATCAGTTGTAGGAGTCCTGAAATCAGTTCCATAGCTGATAAAAGTCGATCCTGTATCCGAGTATTTATAGTTTAAAGCAAAATCATAGACTGTATTATTGTAAGTTTTATCCTCATCTATAGAATAATCAAATTTTGTCTGCTGCTGTCTGATTCCCCCTGTAAAGTCTAATTTATCGCTAAGACTGTAGGTATCTGAGATAAATCCTCCTATACTTTGCTTTTCAGCGGTAATATTTTTATATGTAGCATATGAAGAATCTGTCTTACTTTTTAATTCTCCATCTAAAATATCAAATCCAACTATAAATTTATTCCTGTCGGTATTATATTTTATCTTAAAATCATTTGTTAAATTATTTGTATCATAATCATTATTACTTCCCCACAAAAATGATTCAGAACCTTTTTTATAGTAAGTTGCATTATTTATTATCTCTAAATTATCCTTCTTATAGTTATACCCCAGATTAAACCTGTTGGATTCATTTTTACCCCAGTCATCTGGCGAACTAGCTTGAGTTCTGTCGTCATTTATTTGATCTTTCGATAAAGACCCTGGGAATCCCATATGATCCTTATGATAGTCGTATTTTAATGTTAAGGCATTGGCTTCATTTATCTGATATTTTGCCCCTGCCATTACATCATCAGATTTTAGAAATGAATTATCTCTGTACCCGTCGGAATTTTTTCTGGCAGCATTTCCAAAAATCTTAAATTTCCCTGCTGTAGTATTAAATCCAAAGTTAGAATTTAACTGGTTATGTGATCCTGCCTCTGTCTGCAATGTCAAACTATCTTTACCCTTACCATTTTTAGTAATGATATTTACAGCTCCTCCCACAGTATTATCTCCATAGACCACAGAAGCCCCGCTTGGGATTATCTCTATTTTTTCCACCGTTTCAATGGCTATACTGTACAGATTAAAGCTAGACATATCGATGGGATTCATCTTTACTCCGTCCACTATGATCGCAGTATTTCTATTAAAATTAGCTCCCTGTCCTCTGATATCGATTACTCCTGTATTACTCATTCCATCACTTACCTTTACTCCAGGTACTGATTTTACAGCTTCTACTACATTTTTAGCTCCGCTTTCCTCAATATCCTTTGCAGTGATTATGGTAATATTTTTAGGTGTATTTCTTATTGTGTTCTCAAACCCGTCTCCGGATATAGTGGTTTCCTCTAATCTTATTACTCCACTTTCCTCAAAAAACTGATCCTCTCCTAGTTCATTTCCATTTACGTCATTGGCATAAACTGTACATGCCAAAATAAGGGCTAAAACCCCTGCTCTTTTTATCATCTCTTTCTCCCCTTTCCAGATTTAGGTATCCTGACTTAGCTTCCTCCTACTCCCATCCCTTTCCAAGAAAATTTTCTCAGCGGTTAATAATGGTTTCGTCCACCTTACAGTAGTGAAGGCTGTACTAGAATCGCACTAGTTTCCCTATTATAATTCTCTTCGTCCTAAGTTTACAAACTCTCTAAAAAAATGTCAAGGTATTAACCGTTTGTTAATAAAATTTAATATTTTTGATCAGTACGTTATCCACATTTTGTATACATTTACTAATACTGCGTTAAAATATAGTTAAAAAACACTCAAAGAAAGTAAAGGGTTAAGATTGAAAGTAATAGACATAGACATAGACTTCTTAACGATTTAAAAAATAACTTTTTATGACTTAAACAAAAATAAAGTCAAATTTTGCTATTATTTAAAGATCAGACCTTTATAAACATCAAAATAAGGGTTTATTCAAAAAGAATTTCTAGACATTTTTATAAATCTATCTTAATATTAGTATAATATTATAAAAAAGCAACATAAGGTTGCATATAAAAGGAGCCCCTCCAATGAAATTCAAAACATTTATTATCTTCCTATTTTTAGGAATTTTAGCCACAATCTTTGCCCTGTCAACCGGGGTCATAAAGATAAACCCTCTGGTTACACTAAAAATTCTTATTAATTTTATTGTTAATCACAATTTATTTGATGTCACTTGGAATCAAAATTCAGAGATAATCTTATTGAAACTCCGGCTGCCCCGTATATTTTTAGCTTTCCTGGTAGGTGGCGGACTATCCTTGGTTGGAGTCCTTATGCAGGCTCTTACAAAAAACTCCCTTGCCGACCCGTATATTTTAGGAGTTTCCAGCGGAGCTTCTACAGGTGCAGTATTATCCCTTATTATAGGAATCAATATTGGCGGTTTAGGTACTCCATTTATGGCATTTTTAGGAGCTGTTACAGCTGCTGTCTTGGTTTTTAAGATTGCTAATATCGGCGGGAATTATAGTTCTACCAAGCTGGTTCTTACAGGGATTGCCATCTCATCCATGTTTTCATCTATCACTACTTTCATTACTTTTTCTGCCCAAAATGGAGATCTGTATACGGCATTATTTTGGATTGTGGGCAGCTTGAGCGGAGCCAAATGGTCGTCTATCTATCTTTTGGCGGTTTTACTCCTATTTATCTTTGGAATAACTATGTTTTTTAACAGGGAATTGGATATCTTACTTTTAGGAGAGGAGAGTTCCAAGATTTTAGGAGTCAATACCAATAGGATAAGGATTATCATCATTCTTACATCTACCCTGCTTACAGGAATCTTGGTTTCCGTAAGTGGTGTAATAGGATTTATCGGGCTTATTATCCCCCATATTTCCAGAAAATTAACAGGTTCCAAGCATAGAGTTCTTATACCCACATCCATATTTTTAGGTGGTTTTTTCCTTACCCTGGCTGACACTTTTGCCAGGGTAGCACTGTCTCCCAATGAGCTCCCTGTAGGGATCGTCACATCATTTTTAGGAGCACCATTTTTCCTTTGGATAATGAAGAAAAGTATCTATAATTTCAGTAAATAAAAAGGAGGAAAAATTTGAAATTAAAAATTGAAAACTTAAGTTTTGAAATAGATGATACAAAAATTTTAAACAATATAAATTTCGAGATAAAAAAAGGTGAATTTGTCGGAATAATAGGTCCCAATGGCTGCGGTAAATCTACCCTGTTAAAGAATATATATAATATATTAACTCCTACAAACGGCAATATCTTCATCGATAACACCCCTATAGATGATTTTTCCTCCAAGGAGTTAGCCAAGAAAATATCTACCCTTACACAGCATTCAGGGGGAGACTTTGACTTTTCCATTATCGATATTGTCCTTATGGGAAGGTATGCTCATTCCTCCATGTTTTCTTCCACATCCAAAAAAGATCTGGAGATAGCCAAAGGAGCTTTGGAGAAGGTCGGGCTGTCCCATTTTGAAAGCAGAAGTTTTCTCAGTCTTTCCGGAGGAGAACAGCAAAGAGTTATGATTGCCCGAGCCATTGCAGGAGAAAATGATTTCTTTATCTTAGATGAACCTACAAATCACTTGGATATCAGGTACCAGTTAGAGATAATGGATATTATGAAATCTTTGGATATAACTATGTTTTCTGCAATCCATGATATGAATATAGCAGCCACATATTGTGATAAACTCATCCTTTTGGAGGAGGGTAATATAGTATCTGTTGGCACTCCGACTGAAGTTTTATCGGCAGATAATTTTAAAAATATATTCGGTGTAGAAGTATATCTGTCTACGAATCCATACACTCATAAACTTTCCATAAATTATATACCAAAATCCTGCTCTAAATAGATGGACGTTAAAAAAGAGCGAAAAATTCGCTCTTTTTTTGATCTAAAAGGATGAATACTAATACTCTCCTACATATTGTTTCTTTTGATTAAACCCTTCCCTATTCAGTCCTTGTCTGTTATAGCCACCTTTATCATACCCGTCACTGTTATAACCATCTATCCTATATCCCTGACGATTATAGCCTAGACGATCATACCCCTTTTCATCATATCCATCCTTATATTCATCTTTCAAAGCATATTTAACATTTTTTTCTTGTTTATATCCTTCGCGGTTATAACCTTTTTTATTGTACCCTTTTCTATTATAACCCTCCTCGTCGTATCCATATTTATTATATGAAGTTTTAGTCTTTTCATTCATATAGTCTCTAGACCACCCGTATTTGTCATATCTGGTCTCGGTCTCTCTATTTATCCCCTGTTTATTCCAGCCCTCATCATTCCATCCGGTTTTTTTATACCCATTCCGGTTATATCCTTCACGATTATAGCCGTAGTCATTGAATCCATCTTTATCGTAGCTTGCTGTGTCATAACCATATCTGTCATAACCTTCACGATCATATCCTTCATTACTGTATCCGCTTATATCATAACCTCCTAGATCAGTATATCCCATAGAGTGCCAGTTACGTTTAGTGGTTGTATTAAACCCTGTTTTATCATAACTCCTGCATCCTGTCATAAAGATCACCGTAATTATAATTGTACCTATTTTTTTATATTTCATAAGATCACACTTCCAAATTTTATTTTAAAAACTGATAACTAAAAATTGTTAATAAGAAAATTGAAACCAATAAACCTGCCTGTAAATAAATATTTTTCCATCTTAAAGAAATTCCATGATTCAAACTTCTAATTATACTATTAGACATCTTTTCTCTTTTTTTTAAAGCAAAATTTT
>JAUXGP010000076.1 GCA_030621995.1 Psychrilyobacter sp. | reverse complement strand
TGCAGATCTTTGATATCTTTTATCTTATCTGAAAACAGACTGAGCGGGGATACGAATACTCCTCCAACAGAAATCAGATCCAATCCCCTGTCCTTTGAGAAAGCTTCTAAATACGGCACATGCTGGAAGAAATTAGCATCTATCTCATTGTCATTCAGGGCCAGGTTGGGAGTAACATAATCGGTAAATTCAACGATTTCTAATTCTATTCCATCTTTAGCTAGATCATCCTTTATAATCTCTAAAATTTCAGCATGGGGAGATGGTGATGCTCCTACTTTCAATACA
The DNA here is from genome assembly GCA_030621995.1 of Psychrilyobacter sp. Taxonomy (GTDB): domain Bacteria; phylum Fusobacteriota; class Fusobacteriia; order Fusobacteriales; family Fusobacteriaceae; genus Psychrilyobacter. The sequence goes on along the minus strand of JAUXGP010000076.1, from coordinate 7,234 downwards.
TTATTTTCTACCGCTTCTTTCGTTCCGCATCCGATAAATATAGCAATAAGTGATAATATAAATATAATTTTTTTCATTTTATTCCTCCCTGGGTCTAAATTACTTTCTTTTGGCCGTAATCTTGCTGACAATATTATTTCCTGTAAATTGAACTATCTGAACCAGTATTATTATACTGATAACCGATATAACCATGATATCTATCTGGAACCTTTGATACCCGTATCTGATTGCGACGTCTCCTAAACCACCACCTCCAATAGCTCCTGCCATGGCTGAATAGCCGATTAAATTTATTATGGTGAGGGTGATACCGTGAATTAAACCGGGCAGTGCCTCCGGTATCAACACCTGGGTAATAATCTGAAATTTAGAAGCTCCCAATGAGATAGATGCTTCGATAATTCCTCTATCCACTTCGTTTATAGCTCCCTCGATGATCCTGGCAACAAATGGAGCTGCCGAGATAGATAGTGGTACAATGCTGGCTGTAGAGCCAATGGTTGTTCCTACGATAAAACGCGATATAGGCAGGACCAAGATCATCAATATGATAAATGGAAACGATCTTCCTATGTTGACAATTAAATCTAAAGTTTTGTTGAGTTTTTTCATGGGCAGGATATTATCTGGTTTTGTGACATATAATAAAATTCCTATAGGGACTCCTATGAGGAGGGCAAATATAGTGGAAAATATCACCATGTATATAGTCTGATTAAATGCCGGCAGGAGTAAACTTATAATTTTATCCATTGTATAACACCTCGATTCCTAATTTATTTTGTTTGAGCCAATCTATACTTTCCACTTGTTTTTCCATCTCACCGCTGAGTTCCAAGATAAGGTGTCCTACACTGTTAGTTACTAATTTATCGATACTCCCAGCCAGGATATTTACATCTATATCAAATTTCCTGACTAATTGAGAGATAATAGGTTTATCAACAGCCATTCCTACATAGGAGAGTTTTATTATCTTTCTGCCTTTCTTTTGGCTGAATGTAACTTCTACTTCTTCCTCAGGAATTAGATGCTTTATAAATTCCTGTGTAATTGCAGTTTGAGGATTTGAAAATATATCTACTACCTCTCCTGCTTCCACTACATTTCCTCCATCTAAAACTGCCACCTTGTTGCAAGAATCTCTGATAACCTCCATTTGATGGGTAATCAGGATAATAGTTAAGTTTAATTTTTTTTGAATATCTTTTAATAAGTTTAAGATATTTTTTGTGGTTTTAGGATCCAGTGCACTGGTAGCTTCATCTGAAAGAAGGATTTTGGGATGGTTAGCCAGGGCTCTGGCGATAGCTACCCTTTGTTTTTGTCCCCCGGAAAGCTGAGCAGGATAACTGTGGATTTTATCCTCTAATTCTACCAATTTCAGCAGTTCCATAACCCTGGATTTTATTTTTTCCTTGGGGTAGTCGGCTACCTCCAGGGCAAAGGCTATATTTTTTTCCACACTCTTAGAACTCATAAGGTTAAACCCCTGGAAGATCATCCCGGTTTTTTTTCTATATTTCTGTAATTCAGAATTATTAAAATTCAGGATATTTTTACTTTCCACTATGATCTCACCGCTGGATGGTTCTTCTAATCTATTGAGGAGTCTTATAAGGGTTGACTTTCCAGCCCCGCTGAGACCAATAATTCCATAGAAATCACCTTTATCGATATTGAGGTTGATATTTTTTAGTGCATCTACACTGATCTTATTGCTGGTATAGGTTTTTTTGATGTCTTTGATCTGAATCATAATTTTTATCTCCTTTTTAAATTTTTTAATAAAAAAAGCCTGCGGCGTCTACCACAGGCTTTCGTAATTGCTTGAAAGATGTTTGGCAGACTCATGTAATTTAATACAAAATGAGTCTGCCCTTAAATTAAATAATTTAAGTTACAAACCCTTCCAAAGCATCATCATCATATTTAATTGTCTGAATTCAAAGTTTCTCATAGATCTTCCTCGCTTAATAATTTTTTTTAGATAATAACATGGTTTTTTGGAGATGTATAGTTTTATTTGTAAAAATTTACTACTATAGTATCGATTTAGAATAAAATTAGGGTGAAATTTGTATATTTAGTGTAGATCATAGAAAGATAAAAAAGAGGTTAACATAGGAAAAATATTATTATATACTGTAAGGAGTAAAATAAAAAAGAAATTAAGGAGAAAAAAATGAATTTTAAAGATGTTTTTCAGTATTTTAAGCCCCATAAAAAATTATTTATCTTGGATTTTACAAGTGCTTTTTTTATGGCAATGATAGACTTAGCGTTTCCAATATTTACCCAGAGGATCATAGATGTAGAACTGCCCAATAAAAATTATAAGTTCTTTTTTTTACTGATATCAATCCTTTTAATCCTTCAAATTATAAGAGCTGTTTTAGCCTATATAGTGACTTATTACGGGCATAAGATGGGGGTTAACATAAGGTATGATATGAGAAATAAATTATTTCGACACCTGCAAAAATTATCCCTCTCCTATTTTGATAATGCAAAGACAGGGACGATCATGTCCAGAGTCATGGGAGACCTGGAGATCCTTTCTGAATTGGCTCACCATGGTCCCGAGGATTTATTTATAATAATAGTTACCTTTATAGGATCCTTTATCTTGATGTTAAATTTAAATGTTAATTTAACCCTGGTGGTGTTTACAATCCTGCCTTTTTATATTTATTTTGTGATTAAAGAAAATAAAAAAATGAAGTGTGCTTTTAAGGATTACAGGGTGGTATCGGCGGAAGTTAATTCTCACCTGGAGGACAGTATAGCAGGAATCAGGGTGGTGAAAGCTTTTGGGAACGAAAAAAACAGCTCAAAAAACTTTGACAGATACAATAAAAGTGTAACGACCAGTCTGATGAAGGCATTTGAGCCCATAAGTATACTGACCAGTGCAACGGGATTGTATGCAGGTGGAATTCAAATTATAATCCTGGTTTTAGGTGGAATGATGGTGATGAAGGGGGAGATGACAGTTGGTATATTGATTGCATTTTTACTCTTTGTAAACAGGTTTTTAGATCCTGTAAAGAGGCTCATATCTTTTCTGGAGATGTACCAGCAGGGGACTGTGGGCTATGAGAGATACTGTGAGGTAATGGCAATCGATCCGGATATAAAGGACAGTGAAGGAGCTGAGAATTTAGAGGATATTTACGGAAACTTAGAGTTTAAATCTGTAGATTTTTCCTATAATGACGGAGAGAGAATTTTACAAAACTTCAATTTAAAAATAAAAGCCGGGGAAAAAATAGCCTTGGTCGGTCCCAGCGGAGCAGGGAAATCTACAATCTGCAGTCTGCTGCCCAGGTTTTATGATGTAAGCGGAGGAGAGATTACCATAGATGGTATAGATGTCAAAGGGATAACTCAGAATTCACTCCGAAAAAATATAGGGATAGTTCAGCAAGATGTATATCTATTTCACGGGAGTATCAGAGATAATATTGGATTAGGAAAGATTGGTGCTACTCAAAGTGAGATAGAGGGAGCTGCAAAAATGGCCAATGCACTGGAATTTATAAATGAATTGCCGGATAGAATGGATACCCTGGTAGGAGAAAGAGGGGTAAAATTATCAGGCGGGCAAAAACAAAGGATATCCATAGCCAGGATATTTTTGAAAGATCCAAAAATCTTAATATTGGATGAAGCCACCAGTGCTCTGGACAATCAAACGGAAAAATATATCCAAGAATCTTTGGCAAAATTATCCCACGGAAGAACCACTCTTACCATAGCTCATAGGCTGACTACCATAAAAAATTCAGATAAGATAATCTATCTGGATAAAGACGGTATCCAGGAAGAGGGAACCCATGAGGAGCTTATAGGGAAAAAGGGGAAATACGAGAAGCTGTATAACTCGGAGTTTCATGGGTTTGTGTGATATAATTAGAAAGAACTTTAGTCATGAATAAGATGAAAAAAGGAGAGAGATTATGAGTATATTAGATATAATTAAAAATAAAAATATTACCTTTGAACAAAGGGTATTGGAATTAGCTCGTGCTGCTGAAAACAGCTTAGATGTGTTAGAGATGACAGATTATGTAAAAAAATATAGGGAAGAGGGGATCATATGTGACCTGTTTGAGGGGAATGTATTATATAGACCGAGATATATCTTGCCCGATTACGATAAATTTATTAAAGAGGGGTGTGAGTTTCTAAATATTGCTCCTCCAGCAGATATCTGGGAAGCTGTAAATAATCTGTTGATGTTTTATAAACATGTACCATCTATAACAACTATGCCGGTCTATATAGGGAATATAGACTATCTATTGGAAAAATTCGTTACAGATGAAAACGAAGAGGAATGCTATAAAGCTATAAAATTATTTTTAAAACATATAGATACAACTATCACAGATTCATTTTGTCATGCAAATATAGGACCTCGTGAAACTAAAGCAGGGATGCTGATATTAAAGGCTATGAGGGAGCTGGAGCTGCCGACTCCTAATCTGACACTAAAATACAGTGAGGAAACTACCAATAGATTAGCTATTGAATCTATAAATACAGCTTTGGTTACAGCGAAACCTAGTTTTGCCAAGGACAGTATGTACAGGGAAGATTTTGGCGGGAATGAATACGGGATAGTGAGCTGCTACAATGGACTGGAAGTAGGCGGAGGAGCACATACCCTGGTAAGGGTAAGGCTGGGAAGGTTAGCTAAAAAAGCTGCTGATTGTGCTGATTTTATAGAGAATATCCTGCCAAAATTAGCCCACGAGATGCTGGGATATATAGATGAAAGAATCAGGTTTATATTGGAGGAATCGGTATTTTTTAAGGTTAATTTTTTGGTGACGGAAGGTTTTATAAAAAAAGAAAAATTTACAGGACTGTTTGGATTGGTAGGATTAGCCGAATGTGTAAATCATCTTATGGAATTAGATGAAATCCAGGGCAGATTTGGAAGCAGCGAGACAGCCAATGAACTAGGTGAAGAGATCGTGAAAGCTCTTACCAAAATACTAAAGGATCATAGGTGTAAGTATTTTGAAAATGAAGAGAAAAAACATCTTCTACATTCCCAGGTAGGAATTGAAACAGATGCAGGGGAAAGCCCGGGATGCAGAATCCCCATTGGGGAGGAGCCTGAAATATTTGAACATATAGTACAGGCATCGCCATTTCATAAATATTTTGCCAGCGGAATAGGAGATATCTATTCATTTGATGAAACCTACAAGAACAACCCCCAGGCTATTTTGGATATAATAAATGGCGGATTTAACATGGGGCTTAGGTTTTTTTCCATGTACGGAAATGACTGTGATGTAGTCAGGGTTACAGGATACCTGGTAAAAAAATCCGAGATGGAAAAACTAGATCAGGGAAAGGTAGTATTGAGAGATACTACCATCTTAGGAAAAGGTGCCAGGGATAACGGAAGGGTGCTGGATAGGAAACTGAGAAAATCTTAATGATATAAAGGTTTAAATCAAACCACGAATGAGACTAATTATAAATAAATGAAAGATTAATTTTTTGACACAGATACCACAGATTTAAAAGGATTGAAACGGACTAGAGATAAAAGCAAAATAAAGTTTTAGGACTTTTTTTATTTCGATTTCTTTGCGATGAAAAGGTTTTGAAATCTGTGAAGATTAGATTCTAAAATCCATGTAATCTGTGTCAGATGTTTTGATTTTGATTTGCGACATTAGCGATTTCTAAAAATTAGTGTAATATTCGTGACGGAAAAGAGGTCTATTTATGAAAAAAGCAAAAATAAATAAAATAATAAATTTTTCCAATGTAGATGGTCCCGGAAACAGGATGAGTATATTTTTTCAGGGATGCAACTATAACTGTCTATACTGTCACAACCCGGAGACGATAAATCTGTGTAACTCCTGTGGGGTCTGTGTAACGAGCTGTCCTGTAGGAGCATTGAGCCTGGCAGGTTCCAAGATTTGCTGGGAGAGTAAAATCTGTATAGACTGTGGCAGATGTACAGAACTCTGTGTGCTGGATTCAACTCCTAAAACTATGGATTACAGTGTGGGTGAACTCCTAGAGGAGATAAAAAAAGTCAGAGGATTTATCCGCGGGATCACCGTAAGCGGCGGGGAAGCTACCCTGAACTATGAATTTATAACTGAGCTATTTATAGAGGTAAAAAAACTAGGGCTGACTACCTTTGTAGATACCAATGGATCGTTGGATCTACAAAAAGATATCTATAGTGAATTTGTCGAGGTGACCGATAAATTTATGGTAGATATGAAAGTCTGGGATGAAAAAACTCATAATGGTCTTGTAGGTAGTGGAAACCTTCTTGTGAGAAAAAATGTAGAGTTTTTGGGAGATTTAGGGAAGCTGCATGAGGTAAGAACTGTAGTTGTACCCGGATTATTGGATAATATAGAAACTGTAGATGAGGTGTCTCGGCTGATAGGTGAGATCAACTCTAAAAATAAAATAGATGGGGATATAATTTATAAGCTTATAAAATATAGGCAGATAGGAGTAAGAAAAGAGATCCTGGATAAGGAGCTGAATGGAATAAAGACTCCAGCAGATCAGCTGATGGAAGAATTGTCTGAAATTGCAAGGGGAAATGGAGTAGAAAAAGTAGTGATAATCTGATTGACATATAATAACAGATATGGTAAAATGATTAAGTTAAAAATCGGATATTCCTCTGTAACCTATATGCGTTATTAAGAATGTCTTAGAACTTAGGAGGCAATACAAATGAAAGAAAAATTAATCATGTTAGTAGAAAAAGATTACATCAGAACTGATTTACCTGAATTTAAAGCTGGAGATACTTTAAACGTTTCTTTAAAAGTTAAAGAAGGGGAAAAAGAAAGAATCCAACATTTCGAAGGTGTAGTAATCAGAGTAAATGGTGGAGGAGTTTCTAAAACTTTCACAATCAGAAAAGTAACTGCTGGATACGGAGTAGAGAGAATATTACCTGTTAACTCACCAATGATCGACAGTATCGAAGTTAAGAGAATCGGAAAAGTTAGAAGAGCAAGATTATTCTACCTTAGAGGATTATCTGGTAAGAAAGCTAGAATCACTGAACTTAGAAAGTAATCATAATGTTAAAAGCATCGAGTTTTCTCGATGCTTTTTTTTTACTTTATCCATTCCTTCCATATTTCAGGCTGATACCCTATACTTACCCTGTCTTTTTCTCTGAGAATAGGAGTTTTAAAGAGAACAGGGAATTCCATCA
>JAUXGP010000180.1 GCA_030621995.1 Psychrilyobacter sp. | reverse complement strand
GCAGGCAGTCTCATGACCACTGAATACCTTTCTTTAAAGGAAGAGATGAGTGTCAGTGAGGCACTCAAACATATTCGGAGTACAGGAAAAAATTCCGAGAGTATCTATACTGCTTATATCACCGATAAATCTAAAAAATTATTGGGAGTACTATCTCTCAGATCCATTATCTTGTCTGAATTAGACCAGCAAATATCGGATATATATAAGTCCGATGATATAGTTACTGTAAATACCCTGGATGACCAGGAAATTATTGCGGATAAATTTAAAAAATACGATCTTATCTCCATCCCAGTTGTAGACTTAGAAGGAAGATTAACCGGGATAATCACCATAGATGATATTGTAGAAGTCATAGAAGAAGAGAACACTGAAGATATGCAAAAAATGGCAGCCATCACTCCCCTTACAGATAAATATATGGATGTAAATTCCTTTGATATGGCAAAGAAGAGGATCCCCTGGCTGCTTATCCTTATGATTTCAGCATCTTTTACCTCTGGAGTAATTGGAAAATATGAGCATACTTTAGCACTGCTGCCCATACTGAATGGGTTTATCCCCCTGTTGATGGATACAGCCGGCAACTCCGGTGCTCAGACATCTACCCTTGTAATCAGAGAACTTTCACTGGGAAATATCAGTGTAGGAGACTGGTTTAAGATAATGATAAAGGAATTTAAAGTTAGTTTTCTGGTGGCTGTCATACTGTCCATAGTTAATTTTTTAAGATTATATTATGTAGAGATGACTCTTTTTGGAAGGGACAATAAGTTTGAAATTGCATTTGTTGTGTCTTTTACCCTGTTTTTCACCGTTGTCTTAGCAAAATTAGTGGGAGCAGTCCTGCCGCTGGGAGCACAAAAATTAAAATTAGATCCCGCTCTTATGGCCGGGCCATTAATTACAACAATTGTAGATGTACTGGCCTTGGTTGTTTATTTTCACCTAATTACCACTTTTATGCCTGTATAAGGAGGACATCATGTTAATAGCATTTGATATTGGAAACACCCATATTGTCACCGGAGTCCTGGATGACAAAGGAAATTTAATCACCAGTTTTAGAATCGCTACCAAGGATAATATCACCGAAGATGAACTTTTTTCATATTTAAAAAATATTACCGATTTTAATGAGATCACATTGACCAATGTTCGCGGGGTTATAGTATCTTCTGTAGTTCCCGGGCTTATCAGGATCTGTGAATATTTAGCTACAAAATACTTTAATCTGTCTCCCCTAGTTATAAATTTAAATCTGAATTTACCCTTTACATTCTCAAAGGGATTAAATAATTCTGGATTCGGAGCTGACAGGATAATAGATATAGTACAGGGGTTAAAATTACACCCCGATAAAGACCTTGTGGTCTTTGATTTCGGAACTGCTACTACCTACGAGATCCTTATAAATAAGGTCTATGTAGGAGGCGGGATCTTACCGGGGATAAATATGTCCATAAATTCCCTCTTCGGGAATACAGCTCAGCTGCCCAAGGTCAAGTTTGAAAATCCACATACCATAGCCGGGAAAAATACAGTCGAACAGATTCAAGCTGGAATTTTTTATGGATATACAGGGCAGATCAAAGAGATTATCAGAAAAATCAAGGAGATCTATCCGGATACCTATATTATTGCCACTGGTGGACTGGGAGAGATCATCAGTAAGGAAGTCAGCTCCATAGACGAGTACCTTCCCAACCTAAGCATTGAAGGGATGTATTCTATCTGGCTGGAAAATAAGTAAAACAATTAAAAATTAAAAATTAAAAAATACAAGTTAGTCACGAATAACACTAATATTCACTAATAAAAAAATGAACTGTGAATGATGCGAAAAAAATTAGAATTGAAAAACTTTGACACAGATAACACAGATAAAAACAAATTAACACAGAAAAAGCTTAATCACAAAGAAAAGAGAATAAGAGATTCACAAAGATAATCTTCGTGTAATTTAGTGACCTTTTTTTCTCAAATTTCTATGTTTACGAGAATAAACTAATAGTTTTTTGGTGATGACCCTTGCGGTTACTTAGTTCTGAAAAGAATTTTTAAATTTGTGAAAATTAGATTTTAAAATCCGTGTAATCTGTGTCCAAAAAAGAGGTTTGTTTTGTAGGGTGTAACTTTTACGATAATATATGCAATTTATGACTAAAAATAAAGTTAAATTTCAAAAACTTTTCCTGTATTAAACTCCTCAATCTGCCCCCCCAATACTTCCTTTAGCACAGCAAATCCCTCTTTCCCTGTACAATGTCCTGTATAGATATGAGGTATTCCTATTAATTTTTTCCCTATATTTATCACTCTTTCTTTGGGTTCAGCCAATTTCTTAGTTATATTACTCTGCAGATGAAACCCTCCTACAAGGCTCTTTATCTCCATATTCGGATACCTGTCCTCCACGCTTTTTACCATATTTAATATCCCGCCATGGGAACACCCTGTAAATACTACTAATTCACCTTTTTTTTCCTCTACCACCATAATCAGCTCGTGGGAAAAATCATCCAGAATATATCCATCTTCTTTTTTCTTATAGAGGTGGCTGTTCCCCCTGAGAGGTTCCCCCTCATGATGAGTATTTATCATAAAATTAATATTTTCATCTAATTTGAACTCTTCGTCAATCATAAAAAATCTGTCTGTATTTTCTTCCAAAAGTTCATTTTTTATCCCTATATATTTATAGAATCCCAGTCTTTTTGAATAGACATCTGCTTTGTCTCCTCCCCTGATTATTATTTTAGCAGTTTTATTTATTTCTAAAAATTTAGCCAGCCCTCCTACATGGTCGTAGTGAGCATGGGATAACACCAAATAATCTACCCCGCTTATATCTACCCCTAAGATCTCTGCATTTCTGTAAAATAAATCATCCTGTCCTGTATCGAACAGTATTTTTTTATCTGCTGTCTCTATATACAGACTCAATCCATGCTGTGATTTAAGATCTTTACACCTCTCTTCCTGCCTGCAATATATATTATTTTCAACCAATGTAGTTATCTTCATATCTGCCTCCTTTTTTTATTTAATTTTAACAAGGAAATAGTATTTTTCATAGGTATAATATTAAAAGGATAAAATCAGAAGATTTTGTCACAGATTACACAAATTTATACAGATTAATATTAAAAAACTAGACGCAGACTTTAAACGATAAAAAAAGGCTGCTGTATGATTAAAGTAAAAAAATAAAATCAGGTTTTGTCTATATTTAAAGGTTTGGATTTTGTCTGTGTCAAAAGAAATCTGTGAAAATTAGATTATACATTTAAATTTTTTTCTAATTATAAGAAAATTTAATACTCGTATATCATCCGTGGGATCTGTGTCAAAAAAAAATTATCAGTGACATTAGCGGTTTCCAAGATAATATAAATTCGTGATAAAAAAGATTTTAAATTTAATTATTCATTTTGAATTTTCAATTGTACATTTGACCAAAGGTCGCAGGAGGGGATTTTATGTCTAATAAAAAAATTATAAATAGTGATGAGTTACTCCGTTTGATCAAGAATAACTCTAGAAAAAATGAAGGTGAGGAGGGTGAACTGGACTACGATATATTTGTCGGCTTTGACGATGGTACCTATGAGGGAATCGAAGTTGATACCAGTTATCATATCCTCGTCAGAAATGAATTTTTATTTATTTCTCAGATAAAGGAGTTTTTAGAAATATGGGATGGGGAAAATCTGGAAAAGGAGGAGGAGAATGCTACTTGGTTTATCTCTGATTATTTCTCCGATGGAAATATCTATGAATTAGAAGATGTCGACCGGGTGTTTAAAGAATATATTGTAAAGGAAGATAACTTTATTGTGGTAGAAAGTCATGAGGAACTATTTAGAACTATGATTGAAAATCCAGGAAAAAGCCTTGTGGTGGAATGGAGCAGATAAATTTAATTATTTATATTAAAAAAAGTAGTCCTAGGACTACTTTTTTCTATAAATTAATTATCCTGCTGTGATAGCGTCTACTGGACAAGATCCTGAACATGCTCCACAATCGATACATGCATCTGAGATTTCATATTTTCCATCTGCGTCTGCTGAGATTGCTGCTACTGGACAAGTTCCTTCACATGCTCCACATCCGATACAAGCGTCTTTATCAATAATATACATAAGTGTTACCTCCTAAAAATTTTATTTAACTTACCCATAATATACTCTAAATATTTCTATATGTCAATACTTTTTTTCCTCTCTACCCCTTAACTTTACTAGGTTTGTT
>JAUXGP010000254.1 GCA_030621995.1 Psychrilyobacter sp. | reverse complement strand
CCTTTTTTCATTTCTCACCACCTAATTTCTTTATTGTTTTATATTGTATTATATAACATTTAATGAATTTTGGCAATAAAAATAGAATTCCCCGACTCCTCCAACGCTGTCTGATTTCACAGATTAAAAGCGTGTAACAGTGCAAAATTTTAACAATTAAGTTTGATTTTGCCCAATATATCGGGTAAAATTAAAGAATAGTTCAGAATTTAATATTGAGATAAACTTCCACACTATTTATAATTTTTTTAGAACAAAAGGAGAATCCAAATGAAAAAGATGAGCAGGCCCCTCTTTACAGGGATAATTTTAATTTTAATCTATACAAGACTTAATAACTCAGGAGCTATCACTCTTACTCTGGGGAACTTTTTCTCCTTTTTTTCAGTATTTATCTATGGAGGAATTATTGCTTTTTTATTAAATCCCATCCTAAAATTTCTTGAAAAAAACAAAAGAATAAAGAGAAAATCAAGTATTTTAATCCTGTATTTCTCTCTCTTTCTCCTTTTAGGATTATTCTTTTCATTCATAATTCCTAGATTGACGAGAAATATATCTGATCTAATAGAAAATTATCCAAAATATATCTCAGTCTTTGAAAATTCTGTAGATAAGTACAAACACCTCCTTCCATTTTTAAAGGATATAAACATCTTGAATGAACTTTTACTCCTGCAGCAAAAAACTCTTATTTTTCTGCAACAGGAGTTTTCCTTCTTAGTCGGCCAGTTTTTAGGGGTTACAGCAAAGATTATAAGCTTGATTTTTTCCCTTATTTTTTCTATCTTTTTTTTAGGAAACAAGGAGTATTTTCATAGATTAGCCAAGGAAGTTTTAGATGCATTTTTATCTAAAAAACTCTCCTCTGAGATAAAAAGTCTGTCTAAAAGAATAGAGAGGGTATTTTTGGGATACCTTTCTGGAAAAACCTTGGATTCCTTGATAATCGGAGGAATCGCTATGATTGGATTGACTGTTCTACACATTCCCTATGTTATTTTACTCGGGATATTCATTACCATATTCAATTTTGTACCCTATGTAGGTCCATTTATCGGTATCGTTTTAGGAGCAACTATAGCATTATTTACTGTTCCCGGTAATACCGTTGTGGTTCTAATTTTCTTAGCATTATTACAGCAATTTGATGCTTGGGTTTTAGAACCTAAGATTTTAGGAAGCAGCCTGAATCTCAGTATGTTTTGGACCATTGCAGCAGTTACCCTTGGTGGCAGTGTCTTCGGTGCCCTGGGAATTATCATAGCCATCCCAGGTTTTTCTCTAATCAAGGAATTATATCTCTTAAAAATTGAAAAAGAGAGTTCCTCCAATACAAACCTCGAGGAACCTAAAGTATGAAAATTATATTCTCACCTGCAAAATCTATGGACTTTTCAAACTCCAGTGACCTGCCTACAGAAATAAATTTCCCCGATAAAACCAAGGTTCTTTCAGGTCATCTAATAAAATTATCCATAGATGATATCTCTAAGCTCATGAAGATTAAGGGGAAAACTTTGGAACATGTCATGGAACTTTACAGCACATTCAAAACTTCTAAAACCAAAGAAGCTATATTTTCCTATAATGGAACTTCATTTAAACAACTTGAATTGAAAACTTATAGGAAAGATGAATTTAATTTTTTAAGTAACCATCTTATCATCCTTTCGGCATTCTACGGGATAGTGGAACCCTCCAATCTTATAAAAGAATACAGACTGGATATGAATATGAAACTCCTGAAAGACCAGACTCTCTATAAATTTTGGAAAGAAGAGATAAATAATTATTTCAAAGATGAAGATTTCATCCTGAATTTAGCTTCCAAGGAGTTTTCTAAAATCATAGAAAAACCCATGATAACCATAGATTTCAAGGAGGAGAAAGGAAAAAGCTATAGATCGGTGAGTGCTTATTCCAAAAAAGGCCGGGGGATGATCTTAAACTATATAGTCAAAAACAAGATTACCTCTATAGATCAGATCAAAAATTTTAATTTAGACGGGTATTCTTTAAATGATCAACTGTCCGATAAATTTAATTTGATTTTTACAAGATGATATAAATTTTATGATATAATAGGTCATAAATATAGTATAAAATTAAAAAAAATCAGGAGGAATATATGTTTAAAGTAGAAGTCGGGAAAGGACCACTTATGTTTATGTCCTACTCTAGAATAATGAAAGAGGTTACAGGAAATACTCAGCTTGAGGAGATTAAAGATTCATATTATGCTATCTTATATGACTTTGGAATGCCCATCGGCTGCGGCAGGATGAAAGTCGAAGATAGCCTGTACATTATAGATAATATTAAAATATTTAAGGAGTTCAGTACCCAGGGTCTCATCGAAGATATCTCCACTCAACTCCTAAAAAAGGCAAAGTCTATTGGTCTTGAGGAGAAAAATTAATGAAAAAAATTATAACACTGTTTTTTTTAACAACCTGCCTAACCTTTGCTATCCCGAATTTTGAAAGTTTAGGATGGGGATTTACCATAGATGCCATCAAAGGTTTTTATCCTGAAGTGCAGAGTGAATTTACAACCAGCAGCGATGTCACAAAATATAATTATTATCCCAGGGGTACAGATATAGGAAAGATAGTCTTTTATCTCTATGAGAATAAACTCTATAAGATAATAACTGTGTTTGATACCACCAAGGTCAGATCAAATGATGTAGAAAATATGTTTAACAACTACTCCAAGGAGTGGGGAGCTCCTGCCTCTAGTATCATAGATGAAACTTATGAAGATTTTTCCATCAAGGGAAATAAGCATACTTGGATTGTTGGAACTACCTATGTTTCATTTATTGGGCAGGATTATTTTGACAGTGACAACAACTTAAGCGATTCGAAGTTAATGGTTGAATACGGTCTGATCGACCCGGCTAAAAGAAAAAAAGAATCATCACTAAATAATTTGATATTAAATAACTAAGAAATTTAAATAATTTTTTAGTTACAAATAAAAAATAAAATCCGTGTAAATTAGTGGCAAAAATTACATTTTAATTATTAATTTCACCATCAGTGATCAAGGGGGTATAAAATGAAACATCAGGAAGCATTAGATTATGTAATCAACAAGTTAGAGGAACTCAGTAACTATAACT
>JAUXGP010000270.1 GCA_030621995.1 Psychrilyobacter sp. | reverse complement strand
GAAGGATATACGGTATCAGGGGAAATTGCAGGCTGGGAAAATGATTCATCCCATAAAAGATTGGATTTAATTTTAACTGGAACACCTGTGGAAGTATATAAAAGCTCTGTAATTTTTAACGGGAAAAATAAAAAGATAATTTCAGATCATTTTGGCGTTGAAATAATCTTATAATGAAAGAGAATCGAGAATTAATTCTCGATTCTTTTTTTGACACAATGAAATTTATAGTGAAATATATAGTATAAAGAATGTTTAGAGGGGTGGGGAAAATGAAGATAGGTTTAGCTCTGGGAAGCGGTTCATCTCGTGGGTGGGCACATATAGGTATAATAAAAGCTTTAGCTGATTTGGGCATTAGGCCGGATATAGTATGCGGGACATCGATAGGTGCAGTGGTTGGGGCATCTTATCTGTCGAACAACCTTGAAAATTTAGAAGAATGGGCCTGTTCATTGACTAAATTTGAGATAGCGAAATTCTTTGAAATAAATATGTCTTTGAATGGATTTATTGATACCCAGAGGCTTCATCATTTTTTAAATAAATATGTGGCAGCTGACAGTGCCGTAATAGAAGATTTTAGTAAACAATATGCAGCTGTAGCGACAGATCTAGAGACCGGGAAAGAGATATGGTTAACCAAGGGATCGGTTTTAGAAGCAGTCTGGTCATCGGTTTCATTGCCGGGATTATTTCCGGCCATAAAAACCAATGACAGGTGGCTTGTGGATGGGGGCTTGGTCAATCCTGTACCGGTATCTACTTGTCGTGCATTGGGAGCTGATATAGTTATAGCTGTAGATTTGAATGGAGACATTGTTGGAAAGCATTTCAAAAAATCCACTCTTCCTAAAAAAAAATCAGGAATGGTGGGGAAGATCAATGATTTGGTCAGGGAGTATACCCCTTCCATATTTGACATGGGTGAAAATAGTGAGACTCCTCCAAATTTATTTGATGCTATTGCCAGTTCGATTAATATTACTCAGGACAGGATAACCAGGAGCCGTATGGCGGAAGACCCACCGGATATCCTGCTTTCTCCTAAATTGTCGCGTATTAAACCGTTGGAATTTTATCGGGCAAGGGAGGCCATCGACGAGGGGAGAAAATGTGTTCAAAATAAGCTGATAGAGATTAATGATATTCTAGAACTCACGGACAGGTAATGGATACTCTTTGACCTCCTCATTGGAAAAATAGAAAATAATATGATAGAATGTAGGGAATGAAATGTATAAAGTTAAGGGGAGAGAGATGATACCAAAACACATAGCAATTATAATGGATGGCAATGGAAGATGGGCTCAAAATAGACACCTGCCCAGATTTATGGGGCATCGTGAAGGAGCCAAAAGGATAAAAAAAATAATACAGCATGCTGGAGACATAGGGGTGAAATACCTGTCTGTCTATGCTTTTTCTACAGAAAATTGGAACAGACCTCAAAAAGAGGTAGATGCTCTTATGGATATCTTTCAAAAATATCTAAAGGCTGAAGCTAAAAATATGTTAAGAGATAACATTAAATTGATAGTTACAGGGAGAAAAGATGGAGTATCTCCCAAACTTTTAACTACTATATCTGAAGTAGAGGGATTGACTGCCGATAATGACGGACTTACCTTTAATATATGCTTTAACTACGGGGGAAGATCGGAAATAATCGATGCAGTAAAAAAGATAATTGAATCGGGAGAAAAAAACATTAATGAAGATAATTTTAAAGACTATCTTTATTCTGATATACCGGATCCTGAATTAGTTATAAGAACCAGTGGGGAGTTTAGAATATCCAATTTTTTACTCTGGCAGATAGCTTATTCAGAGATATATGTAACCGACGTATTGTGGCCGGATTTTGACGAGGAAGAATTTGATAAAGCGATAGAAAATTTTAAAAACAGAGACAGAAGATTTGGAGGAGTAAAAGATGTTGAATAGAATATTGGTGGCTTTAATATTGGTTCCTCTGACGGTATATGTATACCTCTATGGAGATAAAAGTTTTATAGCATTTACAGTACTTTTAATTGGGATAGGAATCTATGAGATCTATCAAATGATGGAATCTAAGGGAGTAGTTGTAAACAAGACTGTTGGGATAATACTTGGAGGAGCAATACCCTTAGCTCTATATTCCAGTATATCACCGAGTAAGGATTTTTTAGGGAAATTCATAGGGAATCATATAGATATGTCCATGGGAACCATGATGCTGATTCTGGGGATCTTTATCCTGATGTTTATCAGAATATATCAAAATAAAGTGGAAGGCAGCAGCAGCTATATAGGGTATACGATGTTAGGAGTAATCTATGTAGGATTTATGTTTTCCCATATAGTTCCTATAAAATATATGCTGAATGGAAGTAAATGGCTGATGACCATCCAGATTTTAGTCTGGATTTCGGATACCTTTGCATACCTTGTAGGAGTTAAATTTGGAAGAAAGTTCTTTTCTCGCGGGCTCTGTGAGATAAGTCCTAAAAAATCCATAGAGGGATCTTTGGGATCGATAATATTTACCGTGATAACTATGTTACTCATAAAAGCATTCCTATTTAAAGATCTGAATATATCGGGAATTCATCTGATAATAGTCCCTATATTGGTGGCTGTGACCGGTCAAATCGGTGATTTGGCAGAGTCGGTATTTAAAAGAGAATTTGGTGTAAAGGACTCAGGGAAAATATTAGGCGGTCATGGGGGAATATTGGACAGATATGACAGTTTGATCTGGGTATTTCCATTGATGTACTACTATATAAATTTTTTCTTATAAAAAGCAAGGTGATGCTGCATCCAATAAAAAAAAGAGAGCGAAAGCGCCCTTTTTTTTGTATAATAGAAAGAAGAGTTAGAGATGGTAAAACAAGGGGTTGATTAAGATTAAAAATATAACGATATTGGGAAGTACAGGAAGT
>JAUXGP010000080.1 GCA_030621995.1 Psychrilyobacter sp. | reverse complement strand
TTTTTTTAATTAATAATTAATTTTTTTAATTAATTATTAATTGTGTTGTGAAAAAATTGAGCAATGGGTGTAGGATGATAATTCTTCTTCTTTTTATATTCTGGATTATAGAATTAAACTTAAGTTACAAAAAAATATTATATACTTTGTCACCTAAAACAAGTTAATAAAACTAAGTGTGTAAAAAAAAGCAAGATATTATTTTTATTACTAATTAGTCTCATATTATCCATAGATGAAAAGAAAAATCTTAGAGGTGAAAAGAAATAAGGGAATAACAGTCTTCAACTAACTCAATAAATAAAGGATTAAAACCGTTTTATTATGATAAAACTATAATACGATTAAAATAATTTAATTTGACAGTTTTATTTATAAGTAGTAATATTCGATCAGATAATTGTACTAATTAGTTGTATAATGGAGGCAGGATGAAAATTGGTATTATAGGGACAGGCAGGGTAGGAGTATCTCTGGGAAGATATTTAAGATATCGGAATTTTTCTATCTCAGGATACTTAAACAGGGAAAGAAAAGAAAATGTCATAGATCTGTCTAAGCTGGGCTGGAGATCTTTTGAGAGTTATGCAGAGATAGCGGCGCGATCAGATCTGATTTTAATTGCCGTTCCCGACGATGAGATTATTGATGTTTGGAATAAACTGTCCAAGGAAAATATAGGGGGCCGGTGTGTAATCCATACCAGCGGTGCTGTCTCTTCAGAGATATTTTATAATGCAAAGGAATTGGGAGTAGAGACTGCTTCCCTCCATCCAATGATGACTTTTTCCGGTACAGATACGGCAATAAGAAGGATGGAGGAGATGTCTCTGGTTTTGGAGGGGGACTCTCCCCGGGCAAAAAAAATAATCGAAGGATTGGGAAATAGATATTTCAGTGTGGAAAAAAAATTTAAAATGAGATATCACCTTGCCGGGGTCTATGCATCCAATCTGATCATCCCAATGATTCACAGGGGAATAGAGAACCTTCAAAGGTGTGGATTTTCAGAAAAAGAGGCTAAAGATATCCTCCTTCCCCTGGTTGAGAAAACTGTTGAAAATATAAGGGAAGGGGGGATAAAAGATTCAATCACAGGTCCCCTCCAAAGGGGCGATTTAAATACTTTGAGGGGGCATTTAAACTCTCAAGAAAGATGGGAGCAGGATCTCTATCTTGCAGGTTCCAGGGAGCTCCTGAAAATTATTGGCGGAAATAAAGAGATAGAAGGTATATTGGAGGAGGAAAGATGAAAAATACAGTGGTAACATTTATGAATTCCAAAAAAGATGGGCAGAAACTTTCTATGCTTACAGCATATGACTATACCATGGCAAAAATTATAGACGGGACAGAGATCAACGGAATACTGGTAGGAGATTCTTTGGGAATGGTAACTCTGGGGTACGACTCCACTCTGGCAGTGACAGTAGAAGATATGATCCATCATGGGAGAGCAGTGGTCAGGGGAGTAAAAAATACCCTGGTGGTAGTAGATATGCCGTTTATGTCCTACCATAATACCCTGGCAGAAGCAGTGGATAATGCAGGAAGGATAATAAAACAAACACAAGCCCATGCTGTTAAGGTGGAAGGCGGCAGGGAAATTTTAGACAAGGTAAAGGGTCTTATAAGGGCTCAAATACCGGTCATGGGCCACCTGGGACTGACGCCGCAATCCCTGAATATCATGGGAGGATTCAAGGTACAGGGAAAAAGTGAGAAAGCGGCAAAAAAAATAATAGAAGACGCCAGACTTTTAGAGGAGGCAGGGGTATTTGCAATAGTCCTTGAATGTATCCCTGAAAAACTGGCTGATCTTGTGAGTAAAAGTATATCTATACCTACCATAGGAATCGGTTCAGGGGCAGGCTGTGACGGACAGATCCTGGTATATCAGGATATGCTCAATATGTATGATGATTTTAAACCTAAATTTGTTAAAACTTTTGCAGATGCAGGGCTGGTGATAAAAGAGGGGATAAAAAAATATGTAGATCAGGTGAGGGACGGAGAGTTTCCTGCCGTAGAACATACCTTTACCATGAAGGAAGAGGTCTTAGAAAAACTTTATTAGGAGGAGTGCTGTGGAAGTTATAAGGGGAATTCAGGAGATTCAAAAAAAAATCAAAGAATGGAAAGATGCAGGTGAAAGTATAGGTTTTGTTCCTACCATGGGATACCTTCACAGGGGTCATGGAAGTCTCATTGAAAGAGCGGCCAGTGAAAATGACAGGGTAGTTGTGAGTGTTTTTGTAAATCCCATGCAGTTTGACAACTGTAATGACTTAGATTCCTATCCCTCTGACCTTGCCGGAGATATGGATCTTGTGACAGGGTCAGGAGGAGATCTTATATTTAGTCCCACGGTGCAGGAGATCTATCCCCG
Organism: Psychrilyobacter sp.; assembly: GCA_030621995.1. Taxonomy (GTDB): domain Bacteria; phylum Fusobacteriota; class Fusobacteriia; order Fusobacteriales; family Fusobacteriaceae; genus Psychrilyobacter. Next base: position 4,916 of record JAUXGP010000080.1, on the reverse strand, counting down.
GGGATTTAATTCCCTTGTAGAGGTAGAAAATTTAGATAATGAACTTTGCGGGGCTACAAGACCCGGACACTTTAGAGGAGTCTGCACAGTTCTTACAAAGTTTTTTCTTATCCTGGCTCCTCAGAGGGTTTATTTGGGTAAAAAAGATTATCAGCAATTGATGGTTATAAAAAGAATGGTCGCCGACTTGAACATCCCCCTTGAAATTATAGGATGTACAACTGCAAGGGAGGAAGGCGGGCTGGCTATGAGCTCTAGAAATGCAAGATTATCTGAAGATGAAAAAAGAAAAGCCCTTATAATCAATCAAACATTGAAAGCTGTAAAAGACAGAGTTGTTCAAGGAGAAGTTGAGGCAGAAAAGATCCGAAGGTGGGCTATAGAGAAGATAGAGGATGTAGGGGGAGCTGTTGTAGATTACTTTGAGATAGTCCATGCTGATACACTTCAAAAAATAACAAAAATAGAAGATAAAGCAGTGGCAGCCACTGCAGTATTTATAGGAAAATCCAGACTGATAGACAATATGATCATAGGGGGGAAAGATGAAGATACAGATGCTTAAAGGGAAGATACACAGAGCCACGGTGACACAGGCAGAACTCCATTATGTAGGAAGTATAACTTTGGATGCAGAACTTATGAAAGCAGCAGGAATAAGGGAATATGAGCTGGTGCATATAGTTGATATAGACAATGGAGCCAGGTTTGAAACCTACGTAATCGCCGGGACAGAGAGGGGAATTGTCTGCCTAAATGGAGCTGCTGCCAGGATGGTGCAGACAGGGGACAGGGTAATTATAATGGCCTATTGCTATATGGACGAATCAGAGGCAGGGGAACATAAACCCAAGGTGGTTCTTTTAGGAGAGAATAATAAAGTTGAAAAAATCTCCAGCTATGAAAAACACGGCAGGTTGGAGTAGGAGGGGAATTCCCCTTCTTTTTATGTCCTGAATTTAATCAAAATAAAAGCTTCCAAATTGGAAGCTTTTTCAATATATTTTTAGAAACCTTCCCTTTTAATGACTTCATTATAATCCTTTGTTGCACCTTCATAATCTCCTATTTTTTCTTTTGCTTTGCCTCTGTCGTTCTATATCTCTAGATAGTCTGGTTCGAGTTCTATTGCTTTATCGTAATCTTCTATCGCTTCTCTATAATCTCCTAATTCAGCTTTTACTAGTCCTCTGCCGTAATATCCATCTACATAGCCTGGATCCAGCTCTACTACCTTCCCATAATCTTTCATTGCTCCTGTATAATCTTCTAACATCTCTTTTACTAACCCTCTAAAATAATATCCGCCTACATAGTCTGGATCCAGCTCTACTACTTTGTCGCAATCCTTTATCACTCCTTCAAAATCTTCTGACATTAATTTTGCTATGCCTCTATCATAGTATGCCTCTTTATAATTTGGATCTAGTTCTATTGCTTTATCTAAATCTTTTATCCCCCCTTTATAATCTCCTAATATAATTTTTATATTTCCTCTATTGTGATAGGGATCTCTATAATTTGGATCTAGTGCTATTGCTTCACTATAATCTTTCATAGCTCCGCTATAATCTCCTAAGTTCGTTTTCGCTATTCCCCTGTGATTATACGTTTCTTTTGTATAAGGGTTTAATTTTATTGCCTTATTGTAATCCTCTATTGCACCACGATAATCTCCTGAATCCTGTTTTGATTTTCCACTATAAAAATAATTTATTTCTTTTTTTACTTGATTTTCTTCTTTTGATTTTTCATCACCATCAAACTTAGAACATCCTGCCAAGACTAAAAGCAATAAAATTATTCCTATAATTTTATTTTTCATTTTTCCACCCCCTTTTATTTGATTTACAATTATTTTTTATACTATCCTTTATAGGATCTAAATTTATAAACCTCCAAAATAATAAAAAATTATAGTTGACAAGTTTCAAAATAAAATATATAGTATATAAAATAAAATAATCGTATAACCCCAATAATTTGGTTTGGGGGTTTCTACGGGAAACCTTAATTTCTCATTACAAAATGAATGCTTCTACAGCAATTCATTTTTGTGATGGGATTTTTTTATTTAACTCTAGGTAAAATTTATATAAACGGAGGGAAGAGAATGAATGATAAAATAAAACATTTAATTGATGTAGCATCAAAACGAAAAAAAGCAGAGCTTCTGCTGAAGAATTGTCGAATTATTAATGTATTTTCAAATGAGATAATAGAAGGTAATTTGGCAATTGATTCCGGAAAAATAATAGGGATTGGAGATTATCAGGGTTTACACGAAATCGATCTAAATGGAAAATATTTATCTCCGGGACTTATTGACAGCCATGTTCATATAGAAAGTTCTATGGTTTCACCCGGTCAGTTTGCACGAGCAGTAGTTCCTAAGGGGACAACAGGTGTAATTACAGATCCACATGAAATAGCCAATGTATGCGGTTTGGAAGGTATTAAATTTATGATTAAATCCAGTGAAGATCTTCCCCTTAATGTCTATTATATGCTTCCTTCATGTGTGCCCGCAACACCATTTGAAAATTCGGGAGCAATATTGGAGGCGAAAGAATTAAAGGAGTTGATTAGTAATCCTATGGTATTGGGCTTAGGAGAAATGATGAATTATCCAGGGGTAATACAGGGAGATAGTAAAATAGTAGATAAATTAAAATTAGCTCAAGATAATAATAAAATAATAGATGGTCATTCACCTGATATCAGTGGTGAAGAGCTGAATGCATATATAATAGGCGGAATAAAAACGGATCATGAATGTTCTACTGTAGATGAAATGCAAGATAGGTTGAGAAAAGGGATGTATATTTCCATAAGAGAGGGGAGTGCGGCCAAAAATCTAGAAACTTTAATAGAAGGAATCACTCCAGAAAATGAAAGAAGATGTTTGTTTTGTACAGATGACAGACATCCAGAGGATATAATAGAAACCGGGCATATTGACAATAATGTAAGAACTGCTATAAAAAACGGGATAGACCCAATAACAGCAATTAAAATGGCAACTATCAATGTATGCGAATGTTATGGGATAAAAAACTTAGGAGCAATAGCTCCCGGATATGATGCAGACTTAATAATTATAAATAATTTAGAAGATTTTAATGTATTAGAAGTTATTAAAAATGGAAAGTTTGTTGCAAAAGATGGCGAAGCACTCTTCGAGGTAAAAAAAGAGGAGATTACTAAGGTAAGCGGCACTGTAAACTTCAAAAAAATTTACGAAAAAGATCTAAAAATTAAGCTGACAAGTAAGAACGTAAATGTCATGAGATTATTACCCCATAGTCTTTTAACTGAAAAAGTAATCCGTGAAGTAGAAACAGACAGTAAAGGCTGCTTTAAATTTAACAAAGGTAAAGATCTTCTAAAATTAGCAGTCATTGAAAGGCATAATGCCACTGGGAATATAGGGTTCAGCTTGGTAGAAAACTTTAATCTTAAAGGAGGAGCTATAGCTTCTACTGTTTCAAATGATTCCCATAATATTTTAGTCATAGGAGATAATGATTATGATATGCATCTTGCTATAGAGGAGATTGAAAAAATACAAGGAGGAGTGGTCATAGTGTCCGAAGGCAGGGTATTGAAAAAACTAGAATTACCCATAGCAGGATTGATGTCTGATAAGCCTATTGAGGTAGTAAAAGAAATTCTAGAGGAGATGCTTAAAATAGCTTATGAAAGATTGGGTGTAAATAGAGACCTCGATCCATTTATGACTTTAGCATTTTTAGCCTTACCCGTTATTCCAGAAATAAAAGTTACAGATAAAGGTTTATTTGATGTTGTTAATTTTAAATTTATAGATATAAGTGTTAATGATCAAAAAGATTGATAAAATATCACGAATAAAGAATTTTATAATTGAAGATCCCACAAACAAATAATTAAGAAATATTATATCCCGCTTTAGGGGGATAGCATGGTGCATCAGTGAAAACCACTCTTTCCCCCTAAGATTAAACTGTAGTAAATACCTATATTTAATGAAACAAATGGAGTACTGTTCTAATAAGAAAAGGGAGGCAAGGATGAATGGAAAAAATAAAATAATTTTATGTACAGGTAGTCAAGGGAAGACTCTTATCTGTGAACCAACTATACTTCCAAGTCATGAGCAATTGATTTTTAAAATAGAGAGTTCTATAGAACTTTTAAATTCTACTAAAGATCATTTACTTACAGTGGAAAACTTATGTGGCTTGAAAAATCATTTGAAAAAAGAAGAAGTTCTAATTAGCAGAATAAATCTGTTAAATTTATCTAAGTATATTTTATAGTAAAATCTGGATTTATAACTCCACTCTAACAAAACAACATAATATTTTTATAATTTAATTTTGAATTTTATCAAATATACGTTATAATAGTATTTAGGTTATTTATAGCGAATCGTTAAAACAGGAGAAGATATATGAATATTATTGAATTTAAAGATGTAGCAAAATCACATTTAACTCAAAAGTTATATGAAAATGTTAATTTAGAGATCAACAAGGGAGACAAGATTGCTATTGTTGGTAATAATGGAAGTGGAAAATCAACTTTATTAAAATTAATAAATGAAGATGAATATCCAACTTATGGAGATATAGTAATTGAAGAGGAAGCACAAATTGCTTACTTTGATCAATTTGGAGAAACAAGTTTAGATAAATCAGTAAAAGAGTTATTAGACTCACCATTTGAGCATATAGTAAAAGCTCAAGTTCACTTAGAAGAAGTTTCGATTCAGTTTACTGGTGAAGCAGACAATGATGAAAAAGTGATGAAAGAATTTCAAAAAGCTTCAGACCTTTTTGAAAGTTTAGGAGCATATGACTATATTCATTTACAATCTGAATTTATAGATGTATTTGAATTAGGTAGTAAGTTAGATAGAGCATTTAAAGATT
>JAUXGP010000300.1 GCA_030621995.1 Psychrilyobacter sp. | reverse complement strand
TACTGCAATAAACAGGGTTTCGGCTCCCTTGGAGATGGCTTTTTCCGTATTTTTTTCCAGTATATAATACATGGTATAATATATCCCGCTTCCGGGAACCAAGGGTATCAATCCACTGATAAGGATAGATGTAACCGGGGTTTTTAGGAGTCTGGCCAATACTTCGGAACAAATGGTCAAGATGATGGATGAGGCGAAATAAGCAAAAATTAGAGATGTGTCTAATTCTAAGCAAAATAAGTAGGTTCCCCAACTGACTCCTCCAACAAGAGCTGAAAAAATCAGGTTCTTCCCTCTGATATCGAAGATAATTCCAAAACCAAAAGTAGCTGCGACTGCGAATAAAATTTGTATAAACATCTAAAAACTACCTCCTGCACAGAGACTGATAGCTGCCCCTGTCCCTACAGCTAAAGATGTAGCCACAAGGAGAGCCTCTGTTCCACGTGCCATTCCTGTCATATAATCTCCTGCAATGATATCTCTGATACCATTGGTTAGTGCCAGACCGGGAACTAACAGCATGAGGGAACCGATGATGGCTTTATCGGTGTTTTCGATGAATCCAATAGAGTAGAAATAATAGGCAATAAAAGCACTGATAGCTCCTCCCAATGTATTTACAAAGATACCGTTTAGTTCATACTTACTGAATGAATATGACAGCAGGTAGACTGCAGCACCGATGGGAAGTGTTCCCCAAAAATCTTTTAGAGTCCCGCCAAAAAGTACAGCAAAAGAAGCGGCGGTTACAGCATGAGCCAAAAGATTAAAAGGGATACAATATCTAGGTGATTTATCGATATTTCTCAGTTTTTCCATAAATTCATCACAACTATAGTTTTCTGTATTTCTGGCAAGGTTATTTATTTGATGTACCTTTTCCAGATTTATCGTTCTGGATTTTATACGGATAACGGTAGAAAGAGTTTTGTCGTCCTTTGTGACAGCCACTATGATGCCGCTCAGGGTAGCAAAACAATCGGCTGAGGTATCATGGGACTCGCAAATTCGAGTGACGATATCCTCGGCTCTATAGGTTTCACCGCCGTTTTCTAAGATCATTTTTCCTGCGTAGGAAGCAATTTTAAGTGTTTTATTTAATGCCATTTTGACCCCCCAATTTAACATATTCAGATGCAGCCTCACGCTGCTTTTTCATTATAACATATTAAAACCTTTTCGCACACAGATTGCAACAGTTGAAGTGTAACGACTATAAACTTCAAAGATCAAACAAATTTAAAAAAGGCTCTAACCAAAAATAAGATGTTTTAATAATCTGTGAAAATTAGATTTTAGATTTGTGTAATCTGTGTCAAAAATAAAGTTTCAACCTAAAAAAATAAAAACTTCTGTGCTGTAGCAGTAAGGGTTTATAGATTAGTGATACATTTAAATTTTTTTATTAAATGATAAAGAAGTTTAATATTCGTATAACCTTGGTGGCAAAAAAGTTTTGAAGGAGAAAAAAATATGGTTTTTTGGATGGTATATCGTATTCTTATGGGAAATAAACTCCGGAGTGCAGTACCCCTGGTGGGAATAATAATCGGGGTAGCTTCCATCATGGGGATTTTTGCCATATCCAGCGGGGGAGAAGCCGCGGTAAAAAAAGATCTCGCCAGTATAGCAGAGAACAGAGTCTTGATAGGAAGCAGCCGGGGATATGACCTGGAGGATCTAAAGTTATTGGAAAACCTTCCCATAGTGGACTATGTATTTTCTCCTGAGATGAATATGACGATTAATTATGATGAGATAAACAAGATAAAGTTGGAAGGATATACTAAATCTGCCATCCAGGGCAAGGAATTAGAGGTTGAGGGCAGCAGCAATATCAGGGGCAGGGAAGTCTTGATAGGTGACAAAACAGCCGAAAAAATCTTTAAGACCATCGATGCAGCGGGGAAGATCTTTGAAATAATTACCGACACAGGAAAACGTATAGAACTCCGAGTAATAGGAGTATATAGAGAAGATCTGGGAAATACTTTGGGAATAGGATCCATCTACATGGATATAGATGAATACAATAATTTAGGAAGCAGCAGAGTTGTCAATACAATGGTAGTTACCTATAAGGACAGGGAAGATATAGAGGAGACCACAAACTATGTGATCCAGATACTGTCCAGAAAAAATTACAGGAACACGTATACAATCTTAGAGGGAAACAGCAGATACCAGAAGATTGAAAAGATAAAAGGAATGATCAATATATTCTTAGGAGCAGTGGGAATAACAGCCCTTGTAATGGGGGGACTGGGAATAAGCAATTTATTGTTAAATTCAGTCCGGGAGATGACTCCCAGTATAGGAATCCTTCGAACCATGGGAATGAGTGAGAAAAATATATTGAAGATATTTTTATTGGAATCTACCATTCTTTCTACCGTAGGAGGAGCTCTGGGAATTATCCTGGGGTGTGGAGGAGCCTATATTGTGGGGGGAATAATAGGAATTCCATCTATATATTATGCAGGTCAGATAATAACTGTATTCTTAACCTCGGTCGGGATGGGGATAGTTTTCGGGAGTCTGCCGGCATATAGAGCAGCCAAGCTGCAGCCTATAGAGGCGATGAAAATTTAGAAATTTTTACTTAATAAAAATTTTAGAAAAATAAGAATAAAAAACTAG
>JAUXGP010000210.1 GCA_030621995.1 Psychrilyobacter sp. | reverse complement strand
GAACGCTGATGCTATGCATACACGGATAAAATACAAACGATCATAGATCTATTTAGAGAGAAAAAAGAAGTAGGGGGAGACTTATGAAAAAAGGCAGATTATTAAACAGCGAGATCAGTTCTGTGATATCTAAGATGGGGCATACAGACCATATAACTGTGGGAGATGCAGGTTTACCAATTCCAAATGAAGTAAAGAGAATAGATTTGGCGGTAGAAAAAGGAGTACCTACTTTTTTAGGGACTTTAGAAGTGATCTTAGAGGAATTAAAGGTAGAAGAAGTTGTGATTGCTAAAGAGATGAAGGATATAAGTAGGGAATTTTATTCTAAGTTATTAAAATTATTAGAGATAAAATGTATGGGAATCACTATTGCAGAAGTGTCTCATGAGGAATTTAAAGGAATAACTAAGGAGAGTAAAGCTGTAGTAAGAACTGGAGAATGTACACCATATGCCAATATTATTTTGAAATCAGGAGTTACATTCTAAGGAGAAAAATATATGGGGAAAATATTAGAAATTTCAGGGATAATAAAAGATTTTCCAGGTGTAAGAGCATTGGATGGAGCCAAGCTGAATGTGTACGAGGGAAAAGTAATGGCTTTGTTAGGTGAAAATGGTGCGGGAAAATCAACTATGATGAAAATAATGACAGGGATATACAAAAGGGATGCAGGAATCATCAAACACAATGGAAAAGAAGTGGAATTTAATGGTCCCAAAGAGTCACAGGATGCAGGGATCTCCATAATTCATCAGGAGTTAAATCTAATAGACCACCTTTCCATAGCAGAAAATATTTTTTTAGGAAGGGAATTGACTAAAAATTTTAGAATAGATTGGAATCTGATGTTTAGTGAGGCAGACATAATCTTAAAGAAATTAAACCTAAAACATTCATCCAAAGAATTGGTAGGAAAACTCAGTATCGGAGAAAAACAAATGATAGAGATAGCGAAAGCTCTCTCTCAGAATGCCAAAATAATAGTTATGGACGAGCCTACCGATGCCCTGACAGACACTGAAACAGAGAGTCTGTTCAATGTGATTAAAGAGCTGGTAGCTGAAAATAAAAGTATTGTATATATATCCCATAGGTTGAAAGAAATATTTGAAATATGTGATTACGCTACTATTATGAGGGATGGAAAGTTTATAGATGAAGCTGTGGTAGCGGATATAACTGAAGATCACATAATTGAAAAGATGGTAGGAAGAAAATTAAAAGACCAGTTTCCCAGGATAGACACGGAATTAGGAGAGGTGTCCTTAAGAGTAGAAAATTTGAGCAGTGAAGTTACAAAGGATATTAATTTTTCCCTTCAAAAAGGTGAGATATTGGGAATAGCCGGACTCATGGGAGCAGGAAGAACAGAGTTAGCTAAGACAATATATGGATGTTTCAAGAAAACAAGCGGCCAGATCCACATAGATGGAAAAAGAGTAGAGATAAACTCTCCTCAAGAAGCACTAAAAAATAAGATAGCCTATGTTTCTGAAGACAGAAAGGGGGATGGGTTATTATTGGGACTTTCTGTAAAGGAAAATATGAGTCTGTCTTCCCTATTGAAGTTTGAAAATACATATAAAAAAATAGATGAAAAAAAAGAAAAAATAGAAGTGGAAGAATTTATATCTAAATTTAATATAAAGACTCCTACAATGGACCAGCTTATAAAAAACCTGAGCGGGGGGAATCAGCAGAAAGTAGCCATAGCCAAGGCTCTGATGACTAATCCCAAAATATTAATCCTGGATGAACCCACAAGGGGAGTGGATGTAGGAGCGAAAAAAGAGATATATGATCTTATAAATGAATTTAAACATCAAGGGATGAGTATAATTATAATCTCCTCTGAAATGCCGGAGATATTAGGGCTCAGCGATAGAATAATGGTGATGTATGACAAAACAATTACAGGGATATTCAGCAGAGAAGAGGCCACACAGGAAAAGATAATGAAGTGTGCTATCGGTGTTATTAAGGAGGAGACAGATGAAAACTAGTGCGGTATTAAATGGTGCAACAATTAAAAAAGAAAATAAATTGTTAAAAAATAAACCTTTAATAGGTCTGATTATATTTGGGGTGATAGTTTCAATATTAAATCCTAGATTTTTATCTACAGCGAACTTATTGAATATATTGAGACAGACATCTATAAATGCAATAATAGCAGCAGGGATGACCTTTGTAATATTAACAGGAGGAATAGATCTTTCGGTAGGGTCAATCCTGGCTATCTGTGGTGCAGTATCTGCAAGTATGTTAGCTGGAGGAGTCAACGGTTACATAGTTTTAATAGTAACTATAATATTAGGAACGATATTGGGGGCAGTCAGCGGAAGTTTTATAAGTTACGGGAAACTTCAGGCTTTTATAACGACCTTGGTAGCCATGACATTATTAAGGGGAGCAACTCTGGTATTTACAGATGGAAAGCCTATTTCTATGGGATTTGGAGAGAATGCCGAATTATTTGATACCATAGGGGGAGGATACCTCTTTGGAGTTCCGGTACCCATATATATAATGATAGCGGTATTTGCAGTGTGTAACTATGTGTTAAAAAATACAAAATTTGGTAGATATGTTTTTGCTGTAGGCGGGAATGAGGAAGCTACTAAATTATCTGGAATAGATGTGAATAAATTGAAAGTTAAAGTATATGCTATAAGTGGTGGACTGGCTGCCTTAGCAGGAATTATAATTACATCCAGACTGGGATCAGCTCAACCTACAGCAGGAACAGGATATGAATTGGATGCCATTGCAGCGGTAGTATTGGGAGGAACTTCACTTTCTGGAGGAGTAGGAAGTATATCAGGAACCATAACAGGAGCATTGATTATAGGAGTGCTGGGAAATGCATTAAATCTATTAGACGTATCTTCGTATTATCAGATGATGATAAAGGCGTTAGTTATATTAGCAGCGGTATTAATTGATAGAAAAACACATAAATAAAAGGGGGATAAAAAATGAAAAGAACATTAAAATTGTTAGTTGTAGGACTTTGTATCGGGATGATGTCAACCGTAGCTTTTGCAAAGGGTAAGGTAGGGTTAGTTGTATCTACTTTAAATAACCCTTTCTTTGTAGATCTAAAAGAGGGAGCAGAGGATGAAGCAAAAAAACTAGATATGGAACTTATAGTTTTAGATTCTCAAAATGATCCGGCTAAAGAGTTATCAAATGTAGAAGATCTGATTGTAAGGGGAGTAGATGTAATATTAATCAATCCTACAGATTCAGATGCAGTGTATAGAGCAGTAAAAAATGCCAATAGATCAAAAGTACCTGTAGTAACTTTGGACAGAGGAGCAAATAGAGGAAACGTAGTCACTCATATTGCATCGGACAATGCAGCTGGAGGAAAGATGGCCGGAGAATTTATCCTAGAAAAATTAGGTAAAGGTGCTAAAATAGTTGAATTAGAAGGAATTCCAGGAACAACTGCTGCAAGAGACAGAGGGAAAGGATTTAACGAAGTAGCTAAAGGAAACTTAGATGTAGTAAGTAGACAAGCTGCTGACTTTGACAGAACTAAGGGACTTAATGTAATGGAAAATATGATTCAAGCTCAGCCAAAAATAGACGGTGTATTTGCTCATAATGATGAGATGGCTTTGGGAGCACTT
>JAUXGP010000235.1 GCA_030621995.1 Psychrilyobacter sp. | reverse complement strand
GACCACCTGTACCAAATGCTAATTCAGTATAGAACCTTTCCTCTATCTCCTTTTCATCTCCCTTTATAGAAGCTAATTCTTCCCTGTCTTCTCTATCTATATATGGTGAATTTAACCATACTTCATATTCCTTCATATAATCTTTCATAATTCCCCTCCAATTTTAATTTCTTGCTTCTCAGTAGATAATACTTTTTTTTCATCTATTTTTCAAGTAGGACTTTCGAGTTAAATCTATCCTTTACTGTATTTTTTCCATGCTTTTTTCTTTTCCTAGCTAATTTCAGATGATATCTCAACTATAATAAAAAAAGATTGAACAAGTCAACCTTAGTTTTCTATCAATATAATTCCCCTTACTTCCTTTAATTTTAAAAGAATGTCCTCCGAAATTCTTCCCCTGTAGAGAATTCGTTCCCCGTATTCCTTGGAAAACTCCTCCTCCCCCTCCAGTAATTTATCTATCTGAGCAGACCTGTCATAGGAAAACTCAACTACCACATTTATTTTGGGATTCCATTCCACTATCCCGGCTTCCTCTACAGCTAATTTTGCAGTTTTAGCATAGTTTCGAATAAGCCCTCCGGCTCCTAATTTTATCCCGCCAAAATACCTGGTAGCCACTACCACTAAATTATCCAGGCCCAGTATATTTAAGATCTCTCCCATGGGTTTCCCTGCTGTTCCGCTGGGTTCCCCGTCGTCATCTACCTTATAGTATTCTTGACCATTTTCTAAGACCTTATATGCACTGCAATTATGTCTCGCATCGGGATGCTTTAATTTTATCATCTTTATAAAATCCTCTGCCTCATTTTTTGTAAAAACAGGTTTTATATATCCTATAAATTTAGATTTTTTTATCTCAAATTCTATTATACATTCTCTTCCTATTGTTTTCATTTTCTCTCACCTTATAGTATTTTTTTGGATAAATGAATATTATATTTGATCGTAACTACCCTTATGGTAAATATAGTTATAACAGCTATATTTTTTAATAATGCCCTGTCTATATCCGTATAAAGAACAAGGATAGCATAAGTTGCCCCGGATACCATACAAAGGGATGCATACACATCTTCTTTAAATATATAAGGAACTTCCCTTACGAATATATCCCTTAATAATCCCCCTACAGTCCCTGTCAGAGTCGCCATAATAGCTATTCCTAATATACCTAATCCATTATCTATTCCTTTATCTGCACCTATTATTACAAAGACTGCAAGACCTGCTGCATCCAATGTTTTTACTACCTTGTAATAATATTTTATCTTGTCTGAAAAATAAAATGCTAAAATGGATACTCCCAATGAAATATATACAATCCATTCATTTTTTACTGCAAAGGGAAGCTGATTCATAATCACATCTCTTAGCACTCCTCCACCTAGCCCTGTAGTCAGACCTATTACCGCTACTCCAAATACATCTAAATTGTGTTTTCCACCCTTTAAAGCTCCTGAAATTGACGATGCCATAACACCCAAAATATAAATAACTTGAAACATTTTTCCTCCTAATAAAATATAATAATTTAAGATGTAGATTGTTAAATTATAAAAAAGAAGAATTGCCCCATTTATTCCGTATTTTTCCTATAAATCTTTTAATTTTTTCATCTTATCCGTATAAATTAACATATTTGTCCTATTTTTTCAATATATTATCAGAATGTTTTCATATAATTTTCTATCTTTTTCTAAGTTATTAAACTTTTGCGATATTTCAAGCATTTAGTTACTGTGAAATATTAGTTCTTAACTGATCTTTACTGGATATACATATTTAAAACATTTACTAAAAAACCAAATATCGGGTCGATTATCTTCCATAGTATTCCCATATAACTCAGGGCAATTATTATAAAAAATCCATACCTGTCTAAATTTTCTACCATCTCTTTTATCCCCTCTCCTCCCAGGCTCCAGAGGATCTTTGATCCGTCTAAAGGTGGAATAGGCAGGAGGTTAAATATCCCTAAAACTAAATTTATCCTGATTAAGTAACCTATTGCCATATGAACTATATCATTTGTCATGTATATTTCCGGGAAAAACTTAATTATCGTAGCACCTATAAAGGCCAGGGTAAAATTCACCACTACTCCAGCTATAGAAACTTGAAATACACTAAATTCTCCATTTTTTAAATTTCTATAATTTACAGGTACAGATTTTGCCCATCCTATAACAAAGGAGGACCCCATAAGAATTAATCCGATTGGCAGCAACATCCCCAAGGGATCTATATGCTTTATTGGATTTAACGTCAAACGTCCCATGACTTTGGCTGTGGGATCTCCATTTAGATAGGCAGCCGCTCCATGAGCTAACTCATGCAATATGATGGATATCATAAGGACCCCGATCATAATAAGGATCGTTGGGGTTTTTATCAACCGTCCCACCATAAACACCAACAATAAACCTGCCAAGCCTCCATAGATCACCTTGGTAGATCTGGGCATATCTCTATTTACATATTTAAAATTATTAAAAAATTCTTTCATCCTTTACCTCTCTTTTTTGCCATAGATTTTATAGCTTTTTTAGTCACTAATTGCACATATTATTACTAAATTAAAATTCTTTTTTTTAGCCGGATTCTAAAGTTTTAAATAATCTTTCTTAGTATTTTATTAGTGTCATTCGTGACTAAGTTTTTTCTGTGTTAATGCTTCTTCAATCCGTGTAATCTGTGTCAAAGTTTTTCGATTCTAATTTCTGAATTCTGAATTGTAATCTTTCCTTTTTCATTTATAAAATATTCATCTCCTGCCTTTATTCCCTCACCCTTATTTAGTATAGCAGTTTCTGCACTGGGATAGGCTTCCTTTAACTCACTGTTTTTCATGTCATAGGAGGTCACTATAAAATCTAATCTATTTATCCCGCTGTCTTTTAATAGGAGGATATCTCTCCTCCCTGGTCTCTTATTCAAAAATAAGACCTTATTGGGAGTACTCCTGTAATTCACCCATTTCAAATCTAATTTTTCTACCCTCTGAAGCGATTCTATCAAAATTAATGGGATTATTCCTAAAACTATATACCTGTATTTTCTTATTTTCTCCCTTTTATACAGGATGAATAATAATATTATAACATATAGAAAGATATATAATAATAAGGAGATTTTAACATAAAATGTCAAAGTTAAAAAGGGTATTTTATAAAATATATCTATTATAAAAATCAAGAGTTTATAGAGATAGTATCCCAGCGGAATTAAGATATTTCCCAGGCCTATAAAAGATAATAAAAGTGCTATAAACAAGATCTGAACTGTGGCCGATCCCAGCGGGATCACTATTAAATTTGGCAGG
>JAUXGP010000262.1 GCA_030621995.1 Psychrilyobacter sp. | reverse complement strand
TATAAAATTGGAGACCCCGAATAGATCGGCTCCATTGAGATGTCTTTTTTTAGATTTTCTGATACCGCTGATATTAATATTGATCTTACCAAAATTTTTAGTAAACAATGTCAATGATCTGTCGGCTTCAGAATGATCAACTTTTTTTATTACTATACCATCAGTTTTTAATAATTTCATCGAGGGAAAAGTCCTTTTTAGATACAGGAATATTTATTTCAATATCTTTAATTATTAGTTCTGAAACTTCAATATTTCCATCTAATATTCTAACATGTGTTGGGAAATTAATCCCGTTTATTTTTGAAAAAGATTCAAATTTTATCATTATTCCATCATTATAGATGATTTCTTGGATTTGATTGTTAGATTTTACCACCCTAAAGTCTACATTCCCATCATATGATTTAAGGTCACGAATAAATTTTAGAATGTAATTTTCATCTTCGTTTATTTTCTGATTTATTGTCTGCTCTAAAAGCGGATAGTAGATAGTTTTATTGGATCCATTATATAGATAAATTTCCCCTTTGTTTATAGAAGGAGAAATCATTTTTTTTATAAGTTTATCTGGCAGACTGGCTAAAACTTGATATTCCTTTGTTTTAGTTCGATTATTTAAACGGCTGTTTTCAATAATTACAGCTTTAAAAGTATTAATTTTTTTAAATTCATTTTTATCTTCAGCAAATAAACTCAGACTGAATATAAAAAAATAAAGCATCAATTTTTTCATAGGCTTACCTCTCTTTTTTGATAATCATAACATCTTTGAGATTAAATATATTATAGGGCAGTTTTACTGTTATTTGTTTAAACATCTCATCGTTATTATCGATAGATGTGATCTTTCCCAAATAAAGATTTTTTTTATAGATATCACTGATACCAGAAGTGAATATTTTATCACCTACTTGGATATTTGAATCAGTAACGACATATTCCAGACTGAGCATTTCGTTTCCCTGGCCGCTTAAAATTGACAGAGTGTTTCCATTTTCATCGGTAGCACTGGTATAACTTTGGTTGGAGGTAATCAACTCTACAGTGGAATGGTCATCAAATACTTCTTTGATTCTCCCAATGACACCTGAGGTAGAGGTAACAGCCATATTTTGTTTTATATGGTTATTTTTTCCTTTGTCAATAGATATAGTTTCATAGGGATTCATTGCATCTATATAGGAAATTTGTGCTACGATGATTTTATATTTCACTTTTTTTTTCATTTGAAGTAGTTCCCTTAGATGCTGATTTTCCTTTAAAAGGCTCTTGTTTTCAAAGAAAAAATGTTTTTGTTTTTCTATGGTCAATTCTAAAATTTTATTTTTTTTAGAGACCTCTTTAACCCGGGAAAAAGTATTGAAAAAATCTTGGATATTGCCGGTAGTTTTATATACTTTTAATCTAAGCGGGAGTAACAGGCTGTTAGTTTTAGAAATAAGAAGGTCAGACCGCGTAAAAGCGGCAGCTATGAAGATAACCACTATTAAAGGCAGCCACCACTTTTGTTTAGTCTTTTTTTGTTTGAAATTCATCTATATTTTATCTACAATAGAAAGTAATAATTTTGTACATCCTACCATATCTCTAATCTTAATAAACTCCTCTTTAGTATGAACTTTACTCATACCGATACCCAGATTAACAGAAGGGATCCCCTTACTATTGTAGATATTAGTGTCACTTCCACCACCAGATTTCATAGGTTTATATTCGATATTTATATCTTTACAAGCACCTTCTAAAACTCTCAAGATCTCACTACCAGTTTCAATTTTGAATCCGTCATATCCCTTTACGATGGCTTCTTTAAATTCTGCTCCAAATTCTTTTGCTGTTTCAGTGAAGATAGCTTTAGTTTCAGCTAATAGTTCCTCTAAAACTTTACCGTCAAAACTTCTAGCCTCATACATCATAGATACACTGGGCATAACAATATTTACAGCTGTTCCTCCAGTTACTACACCGATATTAGAAGTGGTGTTTTCATCTACCCTTCCCAATCTTAACTTAGTGATTGCATGGGATGCCACCACCAATGCATTGATCCCGTTTTCAGGCTCTAAACCTGCATGAGCCGGTTTACCAATGATCTCAATCTTTCCTTTAGCTGCAAATGGTGCCTGTACAGTAACAACTCCTGGTTTCCCGCCTGAATCTATGATGATTCCAAAATCAGGGGCATATTTTTCCACATCCATTGCACGAGCACCGAAAAGACCGACCTCTTCTGCAATAGAAAATACAACAATGATTTCAGGATGATCCAAGTTATTTTCCTTTATCTGCTTAAGCATCTCTAAGATAGCTGCAATACCAGCTTTGTCATCTCCCCCTAGAACAGAGGTACCATCTGATTTAATGATTCCATCTTCCATAATCGGCGTGATCTTGTCACAAGGTAAAACAGTGTCCATATGAGCACTGAATAATATTTTCTTTTTATTAGAACCTTTAGCTTTTAAGACACCGATGATATTACCGGCATTACCATTACAAGTTTCACCTGCATTATCTTCGCTGACTTCAAGACCTATTTTTTCTAATTCAGCCTTTACATAGTCAGCCATAACTCTCTCTTTTAGAGATGGTGACGGGATTTTAACCATATCCAAAAAATTATCTACGATTCTTTGTTCATTTATCATGTTTTCCCCCTAATACGTTTAATGTTATTTTTGTTTTATCCTAAAGGAATTATATAATAAAAATAAGGATTTTGCAAAGAGTTATGGTGTTTTAATAATTCTAATTTACTCATTTTAATAGAATAATCATAAAAAAATAGGCTGATCAATATTGTATATAGAAATATTAACTAAATAGAGGTATACTTTTAAAGGGAATTTATAAGCGATGGGGAGGAATTAGATGTTAAAAAAAATAAAATTATTACCGTTGATGATTATCCTGGGGGTGGTACCTGGAATAGTAAGATTAAAAATTATACCAACTCCTATAGGGAGTTTAGACTATATGGCCTATCCATTG
>JAUXGP010000207.1 GCA_030621995.1 Psychrilyobacter sp. | reverse complement strand
TAAGAGGAGTTTTTATATAATGGTAGAAAAAAAGCAAATAACATGGAAAGATATTAAATCTAAAATAGAAAAAGAGAATAATGCAGAATTATTAAAAATAATATCTAATTTATATTCTCTTAATAAAGAAAACAAGATGTTTTTAAATACTAAATTTTATGCTGAGGAAATATCTTTAAAACCTTTTAAAAAGGAAATTCAAATTTTTATAAATCCAACTCCTACATCAAATTCTAGAATAAAGATTGTAGAAGCTAAAAAAGTGATTTCAAATTATTATAAGGCAACTAAGGATAATATTGGTAAATTAGAGTTAATGGTATATTTTTATGAAGAAGGCATTGATAGTCTTAGCAGTTATGATGGTTCAGAAAGTTATTACGATGCGATAACTAATATGTTTGATAAAATTCTAAAAATATTAGAAGTTCAGTCGGTTACAATCATAAATAAATATTTAATTAGAATAAAAAATACTTTTGATGTTTTGGATCATTTAGGATATGGAACTGGTGACTATATCCTTGGTGAATTAGAGGATTTTGAAAATAAAAATAATTAGGAGGAATTAAATATGGCTACAATAAGTATTAATGATGTTAAAACCAAAAATAGAATATATCAATTTAGAATTGATATTAAAGGTGCTAAACCTCCTATTTGGAGGAGAGTACAGGTAGAAAAGAATATTACATTCCATCAACTTCATGCTGTTATTCAAAATGTTTTTAATTGGGAGAATTATCACCTTCATGAGTTTAGAATTAATGAAAAATTAACATTATTGGATACTACATTGGAATCTTATGAACCTATGATGGATATGCCTATGTTTGGAGGTAGAAAACCTCCTAAAGAGATCAATGAACACGATGTAAAATTAAATAAATATATTAAAAAAATAGGAGATACCGTAAACTACGACTATGACTTTGGAGATGGCTGGGAACATACTATAAAATTAGAAAAAATATTAGACAAAGAAATCAATAAAAATTACCCCAAATTAATAACCGGGAAAAGAGTAGCTCCATTTGAAGATTGCGGCGGTATATGGGGGTGGGAAGATCTTTGTAATCTTATGGAAGGAAAGCAAGTAGATATGGATGAAGAATATAAAAATGAATTATTAGAGCATTATCCAGAATTTGATCCTAAAGATTTTGGAAGGGAAGATATAAATGATATTAATGAAAATTTTAAAGAATATAAATATGATGTATTTTTTGAAGATTTCTTAGATTTAGAAAAATAAAATTTGGGGTAGAAAAAAATTGAATATATCACAGGGATATAAAAAGAGAAGTGCTCTAGTAAAAAGTTATTATGGGTAATTCTCTTTTTATGTGGTAAAATAAAAACCAAAAACCCTATAAAACCTATGTTAAATCTATGGAATCTTGAGATCGAAAATCTAGCAATTCCTAGTTAAATATGATATAATTCAAAGATAGAAAAGGTATAAAAAAGAGGGAATAAAATATTGTTTTTAAACAAAAAATATAAGGTAGGAGTAGAAGATGAAATTAGCCGTTATAACTTTAGGTTGTAGTAAAAACCTAGTAGACACAGAACATTATTTAGGAATATTAGTAAATAGAAAAGGATTTGAGATCACTACAGAGGTAGAGGATGCAGATCTATGTATCATAAATACTTGCGGGTTCATTGGTGATGCCAAAGAGGAATCTATCGAGAGTATATTAGCAGTAGCAGAGTACAAAAGAAGCGGGAAGTTAAAGAAGATAATTGTAGCCGGATGTCTGGCTGAAAGGTATGCAGATGAACTTCTGGCAGAGATGCCGGAAGTAGATGCGATCATAGGTACTGGTGACATAGATAAGATAGAGGAAGTAATCGACGAGATATTAGCAGATAAAAGGGTTATCAGGAGTGAATCTTTAGATTTTTTAGCCAATGCTGAAACTGAAAGAATAATCACAACTTTCCCGCATACTGCGTACCTGAAAATAGCAGAAGGGTGTAATAGAAGATGTACTTATTGTATCATCCCCAGTCTGCGTGGAAATCTTCGTAGCAGAACTATTGAAGATATCATAGTAGAAGCTGAGAATTTAGTGGCTAATGGTGTAAGGGAGATAAACTTATTAGCTCAAGAGACAACTGAATATGGACTTGATCTATACAAGAAAAAAGCTTTACCTGATCTAATGAGAGAGTTAGCTAAGGTAGAGGGATTAAAATGGATCAGGACATACTATATGTTCCCTAATTCAGTAACTGATGAACTTATAGAGGTTATGAAAACAGAGGAAAAGGTATGCAACTACTTCGATATCCCTATCCAGCATGTATCTGACTCTATGTTACAGGGGATGAAGAGAGCAATATCTGGAGAAGCTTCTAAAGAATTGTTGCGTAAGATTAGAAGGGAAATACCTGATGCTGTTTTTAGAACTTCTATAATAGTAGGATTTCCCGGTGAAACAGAGGATGATTTTTGTGAGTTAAAGGAGTTTATAGAGGAGTTTAAATTTGATTATATTGGTGTATTTAAATATTCAAGGGAGGAAGATACAGTAGCCTTTGATATGGAAAACCAGGTAGATGAAGATATAAAGCATAGAAGATGGGTAGAACTTACCAATCTACAGGCTGAAATTGCAGAAGCAAAAAACAGGTCATTCTTAGGGAAAGAAATAGAAGTGATGATAGATGGTGTATCAGAGGAATCTGAATATATGTTAGAAGGAAGAACTAGAGGACAGGCCTTGGAGATAGATGGTAAAGTCTTAACCAATGACGGAACTGCCAAGCCGGGGGAAATAGTGAAAGTAAAAATAGAACAAAATTTCAATTATGACCTGTTAGGGCCGATAATAGCAAATGAAGTTAACTAATCTTTAGGAGGGATGAAGATGAGTATGAATATGCCTAATAAATTAACTATGGCAAGAATGATTTTAGCAGTGCCATTTATTTATTTTCTGGGAATATCTGATGGAGACAGTGGATTTATATATAGAATGATAGCGTTAGGGCTGTTTATGATAGCATCTATCACAGATTTTTTAGATGGATATATAGCCAGAAAAAATAATATGATTACAGATTTTGGAAAGTTGATGGATCCGTTAGCAGATAAAATATTAGTTATATCAGCATTAGTTGTGTTTGTAGAAGTCGGTTTTTTACCCTCATGGATATCTATAGTTGTTTTAGCTCGTGAATTTCTAATCAGTGGTATCAGGTCATTGGCAGCTGCCAATGGAGAGGTGATCCCTGCCGGGAACTTGGGTAAATATAAGACAACTACTCAAATGATAGGTATAATAATAATAATAATAATAGGAGCTACACCTTATAATACTTGGATTATGCTGCCTTCTGTAATTCTGACTATATGGTCAGGATGGGATTATTCGGTGAAAGCAAAACATTATTTTATGAATATGGAATAAGTGGAGGAATAGATGTTTTTGATATATAGGATAGTAAGTTATGCAGTGGAGATATTAAAAATTTTAATTTTATTGAGGATCATATTATCGTGGGTAGTACCCCATAGCAGGAATGAATTTATTGAGTTAATTCATGCAGTTACAGAACCGATTTTAAGGCCATTTAGAATAATGATTCCCTTAGGTGGTGCCAGGTTAGATCTGTCACCAATCCTGGCGTATTATGTATTGGGTCTTGCAAAGTATTTAATCTTTAGAATATTAAGTATGATATCT
>JAUXGP010000070.1 GCA_030621995.1 Psychrilyobacter sp. | reverse complement strand
GAACCCCCTTATCATTAAATATACAATAGATATCATAATACAAAATAACGGTATCTCTGACTCTTCCTTTGAAAAAACCATGGATTTTTTTGTGGGAAAAAGTTTTCTGAATGCAGGTATGCTTATCTTTACCCTTGCTGTTTTTCAGGGTATCTGTTTATATTTTAAAGGGAAGTTATCAAGTATAGCATCTGAAGGTATGGTAAAAACCATCAAAGATAAGCTGTATACCCACCTTCAAAATGTTAAATACAGCTATTTCAATGGTATAGAAACCGGAGATCTGCTTCAAAGATGTACTTCCGATGTAGAAACAATCCGAAAATTTCTGGCCATACAGTTAGTAGAAGTGGTAAATATTATTTTAATGATCACAATTATTTTTTTTACACTGATAAATTTAAATTTAAAACTTTCTATCATTGTGTTATCCATAGTTCCTTTAATGTTTATGTTTTCCCTGTACTTTTTTATTGTAGTAAAAAAGCACTTTAAAATCTCCGATGAAGCTGAGGCCGGATTATCAACTATCCTCCAGGAGAATATCCACGGTGTCCGGGTAGTAAAAGCTTTTGCCAGTGAAGATTTAGAGATAAAAAAATTCCAACACTCCAATAAACATTATAGTGATGTCACCTATAAACTTATCCGGTTATTTGCCTATTATTGGCCTATTTCATCATTTTTTTCCTTTGTACAGATGGGTTTGGTTCTTTTTCTGGGTATCGGGTGGGCTATTGAGGGGACTATTACTATCGGGACTGTCATTGCCTTTGGAATGTATGTATGGCTGTTGGAATTCCCTGTAAGAAATTTAGGACGGGTATTGAGTGATTTTGGTAAGGCGACCATCTCCTTTGAGAGGATAGAGGAGATCTTAGGCAGTGAAACTGATTTTAATGGAGATGACAGATTAAAGAAACCCAAAATTCAAGGGAAGATAGTTTTTAAAGATGTTAAATTTTCCTATATAGATAAATCTATATTAAATGGAATTTCCTTTGACTTAGATATAGGTGGAACTTTAGGTATACTAGGACCTACAGGAAGTGGAAAATCCTCCCTTATCCATCTTATTGCAAGGTTATACGACTATGACAGCGGCTCCATAAAAATTGATGGTATAGAATTAAAGGAGATCGATAAGAGGTGGATTAGAAAAAATGTCGGTCTGGTTCTGCAGGAAACCTTTCTCTTTGCAAAAAATGTCAAAGAAAATATCGGGATCACTAAAAAAACCTTAGATGATTCAGATATTTTCGCTGCTGCCAAAACAGCTTCTATCCATGAAGGAATTTTAAATTTTAAAGAGGGATATAAGACTCAGGTAGGAGAAAAGGGCGTTTCCTTATCTGGAGGTCAAAAACAAAGGATAGCCATAGCTAGAGCCATTATTAATAATCATAAAATATTAATCTTTGATGATTCCCTCAGTGCAGTCGATATAGACACAGACGCTTCTATCAGAAAAGAATTAAAGAAAAAACATGGTTCTTCAACAACAATAATCATCTCCCATAGGATCTCCTCGATTATGGATGCCGATAAAATAATGATCTTAGAAGATGGGAAAATTAGCGACTATGGTACTCACAATGAGTTAAAAAACAGAGACGGTCTCTACAAAAGAATTTTAAAGATCCAGGAAGATGGAATGAAGGAAGGGGTTTAATGATGGAAACTATAAATAAAAAATCATCTGTAAATATCATAAAGAATATCTTGTTCTTTCTAAAACCCTTTAAGGGAAAAATTGCTGTTATCTTTGTCAGCATAATTATTATTTCTGGCTTGGAAGCTTATCTCCCTGTCATGCAAAAAATTGCCATAGATGACTTTATCCTTCGTGGAAGCACCCTGGGAATAAATTTATTTTTAATAAAATATATCGGCATCACCGTGAGTTTATTAATTTTAATCTATGTATTTATCTCCTATGGTGGGAAAGTTGAGATGGCACTGGTATATTCCCTCCGGGAAAAAGCTTTTGAAAAACTGCAATATCAATCATTCTCATATTTTGATACAAATGCCGACGGATGGATCATGGCAAGGATGACCTCCGATATTAGAAAAATCGGAGAAATTGTAGCCTGGGGATTTGTAGATATGATCTGGAGTATCGGATTTCTCAGTGGTATTTTGGTTATGATGTTTAAATTAAACTATAAATTGGCCTTGATCCTTATCTTTTTACTCCCGATTTTGATCATAATCAGTATCTATTTTCAAACCAAAATTTTGAGGACACAGAGAGATGTACGAAAAATTAACTCCCTTATAAGCGGGGCATACAACGAAGGTATTTTAGGAGCTAAAACATCTAAGATCCTCGTAAATGAAGAAAAAAACATCGATGAATTTGAAAATTTAACCTCCCGAATGAACAGGACTTCTGTGAGAGCTGCTATGATAACTGCACTTTATCTTCCTATGATAATAGGACTGAATAGTGTCGGACTTGTGGCGGTTTTAGGGATCGGTCAAAATTTTATTTCAAATGAAGTGATTAGTGTGGGAACCCTGGTTCTTTTTATCAACTATACCATCATGTTTTTCGATCCCATAAAAGAATTTTCCAGGGTTTTTGCTGAGATGCAGTCAGCTCATGCCTCCTTTGAAAGGGTTTTAGAACTGATTAATTCAGACCTTGAAATCAAAGACTCTGTGGAAATCATAGAAAAATATGGGGATATCTGTGAGAAAAAAATTCATAACTGGGAAAAAATAGATGGTGATATAGAGTTCAAAAATGTTCATTTTGGATATAATAACGGGGAACCTATCCTAGAAAATTTTAACCTAAAGATATCTTCCGGGGAAACAATAGCCCTTGTGGGAGAGACAGGGTCTGGAAAATCTACAATCGTAAATCTTGCATGCAGATTTTATGAACCAACACAGGGAAGTGTTTTAATAGATGGTATAGACTACAGGGAAAGATCCCAAAGCTGGCTGCACCATAACTTAGGTTATGTACTCCAGACACCGCATCTATTCAGTGGCAGTATCAAAGATAATATCTCCTACGGCAAGAGGGAAGCTGCATTCGAAGAGATTATAGGAGCAGCCAAATTAGTAAAGGCACATGACTTTATCAGTAAATTTACATATGGTTATGATACAGAAGTCGGAGAGGGAGGAAACAACCTGTCTACCGGACAAAAACAACTGATCTCTTTTGCCAGAGCTATCCTAAAAAACCCCAGCATATTTATCCTGGATGAGGCTACCTCCTCTATCGATGCAGAGAGTGAAAAGATCATTCAAGATGCTACCGATACACTTCTGCATGGAAGAACCAGTTTTATAATTGCTCACAGACTCTCAACTATAATTAACGCCGACAGGATCTTAGTTATAAAAGATGGAAAGGTTCTGGAGGAGGGAAATCACAATTTTTTAATGGAGAAAAAAGGGACATACTTCACCCTTTATACCCATCAATTTACCCGGGATGAAGAATCAAAATTAATGTCACAACAATAAATACTCCATCATTGCAGAATTAGATGGAATCATCATAGGAAACCTCCAATTTAGAGGGGGGAATAGTCAAAGAACTGCACATGCAGGTGAATTTGGAATAAGTATCTTAAAAGACTATTGGGGAAATGGGATTGGATACAATCTATTATATAATCTTATTGAATGGGCCAGGGATACTAATATCATCAAAAAAATTAATCTGGAAGTCCGGGAGGATAATAGGAGGGCTGTTGTTCTATATAAAAAATTAGGCTTTGAACTGGAAGGAACAATCAGGAAAAATTTCTTTTCTGATGGTAAATATTATGATTCCCATATAATGGGGATGACCTTAGAATAAGGTTTAAGGAGTTTTATATGAAAAAAATTATATTATTTTTATTTATTTTTTCTACATTTTTATACTCCAAAACAGTCAACGGAGTTGTTTTAAAGGATAAAATTAAAGTTTATAATCAGGAGCTTCTTTTAAATGGTGCCGGAACCAGAAATAAATTTTTTATAGATATATATGTGGGTTCTCTATATGTTGTTACTCCTACAAATGATGCGGCATCTATAATTAACTCCAGCACCATTAAAAGTATGCACCTGAATATTGTATCCAGCTGGATCAACCGTAAATTATTAAAAAGTGCTCTCAGGGCTGAATTGAGAAGTTCATCCAGTGAAGAGGAGATGGATAAACTGCAAGGGGAGATAGATATTTTTGTATCTACATTCGATGAAGAAATTATAGTTGGGGATGAATTTATCTTTAATATAATCCCCGGTGTAGGAGTAAAGGTCTATAAAAATAATAGACTGATTAAATCTATACAGGGGAACCGGTTCAGTGAAAGGCTGATCCAGCTGTGGATAGGAAATACTCCTGTGGATAAAAAACTAAAAACTGAAATTTTAGGAGGTCCAAAGATAAAACATTAAATAAAGCAAATTAAAGTGGTATTTCCGGTTGGAAATCCACTTTTTTTTACTTAGATTATATATTTTCGTTTCCATAAAATAAAATTTGTTTTTTTAATTTTTTATTAGTTTTATCTTGTTTCTTTCACGAAATAGAGTATACTTGGATTGAATAAAATATTAAAAATTATTAAGGGAGGCACAGATGTTAAATGATAAACTTTTAAAACTTAGAAATGAAATGAGTGAAAAGGGAATAGATGCATATATTATTCCCAGTTCAGATGCACATCAAAGTGAATATGTAGCAGAATATTTTAAGGGCAGGAGATGGATCAGTAACTTTACAGGCAGTGCCGGAACTGCCGTTATCACCTCTGATTCTGCCGGACTTTGGACAGATGGGAGATACTTTATTCAAGCTGAAAAAGAGCTTGAAGGAAGTGGGTTTGATCTTTTTAAGATGGCTGAAGAGGGAGTACCTACCTACCCTGAATGGTTAAAAAGCGTTATTCAGAAAGATGGTATTATTGGATTTGACGGAAAAGTCGTCTCTGTTTCTGCCTACAATGAATTAAAGAAAGGATTTGATAAGGACAATTTTAAAATCCAGCATGATCTGTTGGAATCTATCTGGGATGACAGACCTGGTTTCCCAAAGGAAAATATATTTGTTCACGATCTTTGCTATGCCGGTAAGTCTGTCACAGAAAAAATTGATATTATTCGCGAGATCTATCACTCCCATGGTGCTGATAGTTATATTATCAGTTCTTTAGATGATATTGCATGGACTTTTAATCTGAGAGGAAATGATGTATTAAATAATACCACCTTCTATGCATATGCACTTATTGAAGATGATAAAACTACTCTATTTATAGATAGGAACAAATTAGATGAACAAACTAATCTATACCTTAAAGAAAATAATATAGTTTTGAAATCCTATGATGGGATCGATGAGGCCCTGTCCAATTTAAAAGATAAAAATATCTATCTCAGTCCGGAAAGAACAAGTATTTATATACAGTCACTGCTTCAAGACAATAAAATAATCCAGGAAAAAGAGATAACCACCCACTTAAAAGCTGTTAAAAATGAGATAGAGATACAAAATTCAAGGGAATGTTATTTAAATGACTCCATAGCTCTCCTGAAAGGATTTAAATATATTGAAGAAAATTTTAAAGAAACTTCTATCACTGAACTGGATGTAGAAAATATTATCAAAAATGAAAGAGCTAAGATAGATGGATTTAAGGGTATCAGTTTTGATACCATTGCCGGATATAAAGATCATGCAGCCCTTATGCATTTTAAAGCCAATAATAAAAATACGTATACTTTAAAAGAAGAAGGGTTTCTATTGGTTGATTCGGGGGGACAATATCTAAACGGGACTACCGATATCACCAGAACATTTTCACTGGGCAATATCACTCCTGAGCAGAAAAAAGATTTTACTTTGGTATTGAAAAGTGTAATTACCCTCAGCAGAGCTAAATTTTTAAAGGGGACTACCGGTTATAAATTAGATATGTTAGCCAGATATCCACTGTGGCTGGAAGGAATAGACTATAAGTGTGGAACCGGGCACGGGGTTGGATTTTTCCTGAATATCCATGAGGGACCCCAAGGTTTTTCCGTTAGAAAGAGTCATGACCTTCCTCTGGAAACAGGTATGAACTTAACCATTGAACCAGGTGTTTATAAAGAAGGCAGGCATGGTATTCGTACTGAAAACACTGTCATAGTAAAGGAAGCCTTCACCAATGAAAATGGGACTTTCTATGAGTTTGAAACTATATCTTTCTTCCCGATTGATATAAATTCTATCGATCCATCTCTATTAAATAGTGATGAATTGGAATGGATCAACTCCTACCATGCCGCTACCTTTGAAAAATTATCTACACATTTAAATGAGGAGGAGATAAACTGGTTAAGGGAAAAAACTAGGCAAATATAAGTGAAAATCCCCCACTATTTAGTGGGGGATTTTTCAAATGAATATTTCTATTTTTCTCCTAACAGTCTGTCTAGGATTATAGCTACTGCCGATCTTACAGACAGATGATTGTACTGAGTCTTCCCTCTGATTGGATCTAAGATATGAGTACAGGTATCCATAATCTCGTCTATCAAACCATGTCCGGTACCAAATAATAATAGGTATACATTGTCATCATTGTACATCTTTTCACTCATATCTTCATATGAAATTGAGTTATTATATACTCTTGCAGAAGTTGTTACAATCACCGGTTTTTTTCCCTCGGCTTTTTCTATCTCTTCTACAGCTTTTTCTATACTTTCAGTTACATAGGTATTAGTAAATGCTTCTTCCCTGTCCTTATTGTAATTCCCGCCAAAACCATCTTTCCAATATCCTATTACTCTGCTGGTTAATTCTACCTGAGCATCTACCGGGGTGATGATATGGTATCCCTTTACGTCATATGTTCTGCAGCTTCTAGATATATCATGAATATCAAAGTTTGTTACCGATGTAGCTACTGTTTCTTGATTTCTATTATATACAGGATAGTGTACTAAGCCTAAATATATTTTTTCTCTCATTAATTTTCTCCTTTTTTCTATTTTTATTTTACTTCTTCTAACTCTTTTGTATAGATATCTATATCATTTATATATACATCCTTTGCATATTTTAGATATTCAATATATTTATCTGATAATTTTTTCTTGACCATGGCAGGGTTTCCGATTACCAGACTTCCCTCCTCAATCTCTAAGTTGGCTCCTACAACAGATCCAGCTCCTACAAGGCAGTTTTTAGGTATTGTAGCTCCATTTAACAGGATAGCTCCCATACCAATTACACAGTTATCTCCCACAGTACATCCGTGGATAAGTGCATTATGTCCTACAGTAACTCCCACTCCCAAGGTGACAGGGTAGGGTGCATCCCCGTGTACAGTACAGTTATCCTGGATATTAGAGGAGTTTCCAATAGTGATCTTACTCATATCGCCACGTAATACAGCTCCAAACCATATGCTTACATCTTCACCCAGTTCAATATCTCCTACCAGAGTAGCATTAGGAGCTATATAGTTATTTTTTCCTATCTTTGGTGTTTTATCTTTTAAAGAATATATCAAATGTCTCACCCTTTCCTTAGAGGTTTCCCTCACATTTAAAATTTCTTCTATAGTTAGAATAAATTCTAATAATCGTGATAGTCACCAATTAATTATGAATAGAAAAAATTGCTAAAGCAGTTTTTCTATTCTTTTTTACAACTCTTTCCCCTTTGGCGTTTTCCCTTCGTAAAGGAAAACTATTGCCAGATATTCTAGCTTTAGTTTCCTTAGCGAAAGGAAACCATAAGAAGGAGGAGTTAAAGTTCTTCCTTTATCTCCTTTAACATCTTCTTCTCTTCCACAGTCAGTTCCCTGTTTTTCAGAAGATCAGGCCGCCTTAGATAAGTCCTTTTGAGGCTTTCTTTTTTTCTCCAAATCTCTATATTTTTATGGTGTCCGGAAAGTAATATATCCG
>JAUXGP010000167.1 GCA_030621995.1 Psychrilyobacter sp. | reverse complement strand
GGCGGCACAGGGTGCACTTCCACTTCCAGCTTCATTGGAGAATAATCCTCTTTTTATCCCAGCCATGATAACAACTCCAAGTCCACCACCAACGACTTGCTGTACACCAAAAGCATTTGAAAAAATACTAGCAAAGACAGTAGGAATAAGATTAATATTTGTTATTATTATAAAAACAACAACAAGTGCATAGGCACTCGCCATTATTGGAACTAATTTATCTAAAACTTTAGCTGTTTTATTACTTTTTCCAAAGATTATTATAGCTGCAGCTATTACAAGTACAGAAACAGTATAGATCCTAGGGATATTAAAGGCGTTTTCAAAGGATTCGGTCACTGAATTGGAAACTATCTGACTTATACCAGCCCAGCAAATAAGACCCGAGATTGCAAAAAGGATTCCCATCCATCTTTTCTTGAGAGCCTTCTCCATAAAATAAGCCGGACCTCCCCTGTATCCTCCTTCTGGATCTTTTTCCTTGTAAATTTGAGCCAGGGTACTTTCAATAAATGCAGAAGAAGCACCTACCAGTGCAACAACCCACATCCAAAAAACAGCACCAGGTCCTCCTATAGAAATAGCAGCAACGACTCCAGCTAGATTTCCCGCTCCGATTCTAGATGCTGTAGATATACAAAAAGCCTGAAATGATGAAATGGTATTCTCATCTTCAGACTCATTTTTTTCTAAGATAATTCTAATCATTTCTTTGAACAGTCTTACAGGCATAAATTTCGTTCTAATTGTAAAGTAGAGTCCAGCAGAAAGTAACATAACAGCTAAAAGGTTTTTGCCCCAAAAAATTCCATTGACAAAATTAACAACATTTTCTAAATAATTCAGCATCTTTCACCATCCTTTTCAATAAAAAACAATAAAGTTGTAAAAATCATACGTTTGAAATGTAAAATGATATTTCTGCGGACTAAAATATCAAAAAAATATCATGTTATTCTGTTTTTACCTCAAAAATAATAAAAAAGCAAATTTTTTTATAACTAATAACGAATTAAAAATAAAAAATTATAAACTATTGACAAATAAAAAAAATAGGGTAATATTGAAGCATTGGGAATACATAAATAGGAATTAAAACATCTTAAAAATATCGTTTTTAATATCACTTTATAAAATTTTGAAAATATATTTAGGAGGTTTTTTTAATGAAAAAAAGATTTATGCCAGAACCATTTAAGATCAAATCTGTGGAGACTATGACTTTACCAAATGAGGCGGAAAGAAAAAAAGCCATTGAGGAAGCTGGATACAATACTTTTTTACTGAAATCTAGTGAGTGTTATGTCGATTTATTAACGGATTCTGGTACAAATGCCATGAGTGATAAACAATGGGCA
The DNA here is from genome assembly GCA_030621995.1 of Psychrilyobacter sp. Classification (GTDB taxonomy): domain Bacteria; phylum Fusobacteriota; class Fusobacteriia; order Fusobacteriales; family Fusobacteriaceae; genus Psychrilyobacter. The sequence continues at coordinate 3,114 of JAUXGP010000167.1, read as the reverse complement.
GGTCTTATGGTAGGGGATGAAGCTTATGCAGGAAGTAGAAACTTCTATCATCTTGAACAAACAGTAAAAGAATATTTTGGTTTTAAGCATATTATACCTACTCACCAAGGAAGAGGAGCAGAAAACATCTTATCTTCTCTGACTATTAAAGATGGGGACTGGGTGCCTGGAAATATGTATTTTACAACGACTAGATTCCATCAAGAAAGAAATGGAGCAAAATTCAGGGATGTAATTTGTGATGCTGCACATGACCCTGATAGAGAAGATGTTCTGTTTAAAGGAAATGTAGATTTAAAGAAATTCCAAGATCTTATAGACGAAGTAGGAGCAGATAAGATACCATATATCTGTCTGGCTGTGACTGTAAACCTAGCCGGTGGTCAGCCAGTTTCTATGCAAAATATCAAAGAAGTATCTGAATTAGCTCACAAAAATGGAATCCTTGTAATGTATGATGCAACCAGGTGTGTTGAAAATGCTTACTTTATAAAAGATTTAGAAGAGGGTTATGCAGACGTTTCCATTAAAGATATAGTACATGAGATGTTCTCATATGGAGACGGGTGTACAATGAGTGGTAAGAAAGATTGTATTACAAATATCGGTGGATTCCTCTGTGTAAATGACGATGACCTGTATACCCAGGCAACTGCCATGGTAGTTCAATTTGAAGGAATGCCAAGTTATGGTGGATTAGCAGGAAGAGATATGGAAGCTATGGCTATAGGAATCAAAGAAGCTATGAACTATGACTATATCAGCCATAGAGTTAATCAAATTCGATATCTGGGAGAGAAACTAGCTGCAGGAGGAGTTCCCATGGTAAAACCATATGGAGGACATGCCATCTTCTTAGATGCTAAAAAATTCTTACCTCATTTAGACCAAGAAGAATTTCCAGCTCAAGCACTGGCATCAGCTATCTATGTTGAATCGGGTGTTCGTACAATGGAAAGAGGAATAATCTCAGCAGGAAGGGATGCTGCAACAGGGAAAAACCATATACCTAAGTTAGAAACTGTAAGACTCACTATTCCAAGAAGAGTTTACACGTATGCTCATTTGGATTATGTAGCAGATACAGTTATAGACCTATACAATAAAAAAGAGACAATTAAAGGATTGGAATGGGTATACGAACCATCTTGCTTGAGATTCTTTACTGGAAGATTTAAACAAAAATAAATTAAATTATTTTAGAAATAAAAATGCCACCTATTTCAAATAGGTGGCATATCTATATAAAAATAATAGGATGGTGATAAATATGTTTCCAGTTAAATTTAACCTAAAAATTTTTCTTGCATTACTTTGTTCGGTTTTGATGGGTATCTTTTACTCTGTTTTGCACTCATATACCCATGGATTATTGATAGGAATTTTAATCTATTGTGGAATTTCTTTTTCATCCCAAGAAGAAAGAAAATAATTTAATTTTTTTTATTTATATTTTTAGTCAGAGAAATGACCACCAAATCTTCTCCTTCCTCTGTGAGAGTAGGTTCTTCAACATTGAAAATATCACCATTAGAATCTCTCTCATAAAATTTAATCACATCAAAAACTTTCCCAGAATCTACTTGGAGTATAATTAATTCACTCAAAAAATCCTTAAATAACCACCTTCTAAATTCATCAAAATTTTCAAAATAAAATTTATTCTTAATATTTTCAATATAAAAAACTCTGAGTGGTCTTTTAGAATTAATTCTTTCTTTAGAATCTACCACAAATAATCTTTTTTCAAAGAGGTTTAAAAGTTTAGTAGCGAGATCTAAGGTTATTCCTTTTTTTCCATTTTCAAAATTACAGATACTAGCCTGCCCTGTACCAATTAAATTTGCAACTTCTCTTTGGGTAAGATTTGATTCTTCTCTAAAATCTTTTAAAAGTTTTCTAAAAAATATATTTAAATTTTGTCCTTTTCTATTCAAAGCAGCACCTTCTTTTTAATGTTATGTAGGTCTTTAATAAACCAAATATACATACATTATAGCACAAAAAACTAAAATCATAAAAAACCTAATTCAATATAAACATCTCTGCCAATCCTAAAAAAGCAAAGAAACCTATCACATCTGTTATAGTCGTTAAGATAACCGAACTTCCAACAGCCGGATCTATATTAAACTTTTTAAGGACTATTGGGATAAGCCCTCCCGATACTCCTGCTACAATAAGGTTGATTATCATAGCTACACCTATTATTGCAGCCATCCTCAGGTCTCTTACCCAAAGATAAGTTATTCCGCCAATAAATAGTGCAAAAATAACCCCATTTACACTGGCTACAATGACCTCTTTTGTCATCTGATAGTTCCAGTTAGTCTCATCTATCTCTCCCAATGCTAATTGTCTTACCATTACAGCCAGAGTTTGAGTACCGCCGTTTCCTCCCATAGACGCTACTATGGGCATCAGCACAGCCAGGGTAGGAATAGCAGATATCGTTCCTTTAAACTGGGCAATTACAACGGATGCAAGAATTGCAGTCCAAAGGTTTACAAATAACCAGCTTCCCCTTTTTTTTATGATCTCAACTATATTTTTTTCCTTTTCCGTTTCCTCATCTACCCCTGCCATATTATAGATCTGCTCCGTTGCCATCTCTTGTAGTAGATCGTAGATATCATCCGCTGTTATCCTACCTACTAGATAGTTATCACTATCTATTACAGGCACAACTTGTAGATCATATTCCTTAAAATCCATTACAACCCTCTCTATATCTTCCTTATCATTTACATATCTCGGTTTATATTTTTCAGGACGCTTACTTATTATATCCTTAAAACTTTTATCAAAGTCAAATAACAGCAGATCTTCTAATTGTACTGTAGCCACCAGGTTGTTATAATCTCCTAAAACAAAGACACTGCTTACATTCTCCAACTCCTCACTATACTTTAACTTTCTCAGGTTTTCAATGGTTTCCCTGACTGTTTCATTGTGATTAGCTGCAAAGAACTCAATCTGCATATAGGCTCCGGCTTCATCTTCCTCATAACCTTTCAGTCTCTGGATCTCCTCCTGTTCCTTGTTATCCAGCCCAGCCAGAATACTCTCAGCCAGTTCTTCATCCAGCTCCTCTATATCCTGCATAAGATCCGT
>JAUXGP010000192.1 GCA_030621995.1 Psychrilyobacter sp. | reverse complement strand
TTCTTACTCAATGAAACTTTTGTTTAACTTCCTGTTACTATCTGTATAATACTACACCCACTATACTTTGTCAAGTATTTTTACTTTTTATACCAAGAATAAATTGTATCTGTTGATATCATGTCCGTTTAAATAGGCCCTCACATGGAGGCCGTCATCTAAATATTTATGCTCTACAATCTTGGTGTTTTCCAATATATAGTTAGCCATAGATCCTCTTTCAAATGGAATAATTAAATTTACAATTCTATAGTCTTTCATTATCTTTTCCTCTATTTCAGAGATCAAGTGATCCAATCCATCGCCAGTCAGGGCAGATATCGGCACAGTTGTTTCCAGTGGGCCGGTAATTTCTAAAAGCTTTTCAGGATCTAATCTATCTTTTTTATTTTGTACTATTATATACGGGATTTCTTGTGCCCCCAATTCCTTCACTACATTTTTAGTAACCTTCAATTGATGTTCATATTCCTCATTGGATACATCTACCACATATAATAGCAGATCTGCATCTTTTACCTCTTCCAGCGTAGACATAAAAGCATCAACCAGAGCATGGGGTAATTTACTTACAAACCCTACCGTATCCGTCAATATAAACTCCAGATTATCCTTTAATTTTATCTTTCTATGAAATGGATCCAATGTAGCAAACAACATATCTGCAACCGGGGACTCGTGCTTACTCTTCAATGGATTATTTATCCTTAAGAAAGTATTCATCAAAGTGGATTTTCCTGCATTTGTATATCCAATTAGTGCCACTGTCTGCAGGTGGCTTTTTTTCCTCTTATTTTTTTGGACTTCCCTTTGCTTTTTTAAACCCTCTATAGATCTTTCTACATCCCTTATCCTTTTATCGATGGTTCTCCTGTCCAGCTCTAATTTTTTCTCTCCCAGTCCCCTGGAACCTATTCCCCCAGCCTGTTTAGAAAGCTGGGTACTTCCTCCTACAATCCTTGGCTTTTCATACCTCAACCTGGCTAATTCGACCTGTAATTTCCCTTCCTTACTCTTGGCTCTGTTGGCAAAGATATCCAAGATCAAACTGGTTCTGTCTATTATTTCCATATCTAAGATACTCTCCAGGTTTCTTATCTGTATCCCGGAAAGTTCGTCATCTACAAGCAGGATATCGGCACCATATCTGGCAGCCAATGCCTTTATCTCCTCTAACTTCCCGCTTCCCAGATAAGTTCCTACCTCTATCCTGTTTTTTCTCTGACTTATTGTATAGACTGTCTCTATCCCTGCAGCATGAGATAGTTCCTTTAACTCCGCCAAAGAATCTTCCAAAGATATATTACTTTTTCTGGCAAACACCTCTATCCCTACAACTATCGCCTTTCCAATAACACTGTCTATAAATCCTTTTACTTTTCCCGGTCTCCCCATCTATCTCTCCTTTATTTACTCCTCCTTCTTATGGTTTCTCTCGTATCAGAGAAACCATAGCCAAATATTTTAGCAATAGTTTTCTCTAATTATAGAGAAAACGACAACAAGGAAGGAGTTAATCCTCTATTATTTTTTTAAACTCTTCATATTCTGCCTTGGTGATCTCTCCCTTAACCAGCCTCATCTTCAGCCTTTCCAAAGGAGTTTCTGATTTCTGAAGAAATTCGCCTTCCTTCCTCTTCATAAATCTATATACCAAGTATAACAATATTAGAGGAAAAATAAAACCCGCCACTCCTCTAAATAGCATAAAGACCCAATAAAATCCTCCAGGTAATCCATTCATCATCCCATAATCCATCATATGATTGCCCATGTTTATACCTCCTTAGATACTTTTTCCAGTGTAAACCAAAACATCACACCATCTTCTATATTCTCTACACCAAATTTTGACCCATGCCTTTCCAGGATTTCATTGACTATAGTCAGCCCAAGACCTGTCCCGCCATACTTCCTGTTCCTGGATTCTTCTACCCTGTAAAAGGCCTTCCAAATATTTTCCAATTTATCCTCCGGAATAGAAGATCCTGTATTTATTATCTCCACCCTGGCTTGATCCCCCACAGTTTCTAAGTTTATCCTGAGTTCTCCGCCATTGTCTACATAGGATACACCATTGCTCAAAAGGTTATTTACAACCTGCCTTATTTTAAATTCATCTCCTAAAGCCGTCAAATTTTCCTCTAAATTCAAGATTAAGCTTACATTCTTATTCACCAGATCAATCTTATATTTAGAACTTTCCTCCCTCAACAGGTCAAATAATTCTAACTTTTCCATCTTTATATCCACTATTTTTTCCTCTAATTTTATAAGTTTTATAAGTTCATTCAAAAGGGTGCTTATATTATCTCCTTCAGACATAATTGTCTTAAGGTACTCCTTCCCCTCCTCCTTATTTTCAATCAGATCATAGAGCAGCATCTCTGCATGGGTATTTATTACTGTTACAGGGGTTTTTATCTCGTGGGTTACACTGGCAATAAATTCCTTCCTGAGTTCATCGATCTTTCTTCTCTTTTCCACCTCATCTTTGAGCTTCATATTGGATAATTTTAACTGGCCTATATTTTTTTCCAGCTCAAATGAGAGAAAATTTATATTATCCCCTAATTCTTCCAGTTCATCCCCGCTTTTTATGTTGGCTCTGTAGGAAAAATCCATATTTACCATTCCTCGGATAATAGAATTTAAAGCTATTATAGGCCGTGTAATATGGAGGGAAAATACATATACAAAAAATAACGATCCTATCAATATAGCTATCCCCTCGTAGATATAAAATTCATTGACTATTCCAACCGTACTTTGTATGGAATCCATGGATATCCTCAAAGTTATAAACTGCCCCGTTGGAAGCAGTTTATAATATTCTAAATGCTGCATCCCCTTGTGTCTGGTTATCCTGTTGCCCTCATTGTTTTCGTCCAATTCATATCTCTGCATATGCCTGGTATTTACCTTATCCCTCATATTTATTGTGATGTTATATTTTTGTGCATAGGTGTCTAACTCTTCTTCTGTGGGAACGCCCTTCGATATCAGTTCACGTACTTCCTTTATCTGAGCTATCCTCCTATTGGAATAAAAATCCTCCAAATAATTGTTATTTATATATATTCCCCCAATTATAACCAGAGATACAAGGGCAAGGGAAAATATAAATACCTTGTGGGTCAATTTTAATTTCATCTCTTATCCACCTCAAACTTATAACCTATCCCCCTTACAGTGGTTATATGCTCAGCACCGATTTTTTTTCTCAAGGTTTTTATATGGGTATCCACAGTTCTATAATCTCCATCGTAGGCAAAGTCCCATACATCCGCTAATATTTTCTCCCTTTTCAGAGCTATCCCGCTGTTCAATATCAAATAATTCAACAGTTCAAACTCCTTGGGAGATATAACAATGTCCTTCCCCTCCATATATACTTTGTGGTTATTTAAGTCGACTTCTAAACCACCATATTTTTTCTTTCCGCCTATTAAGTTAAGGAGTTTTTTCACCCGTGTAATTAATATTTTCAGGCTAAATGGTTTCTTCAGGTAATCATTTGCTCCTACCTCCAGCCCCTCTACCTCATCATCCTCCTGAGATTTGGCTGTAAGCATCAAGATTGGCAGACTAGATTCCTGTCTGACCATTTTCAGTACCTCGATACCGTTCACCTTGGGCAGCATCCAGTCCAGTATAATCAAGTCTACCTTCTCACTATAGAATATATCCATGGCTTCTGCTCCGTCACGTGCTTCCAATACCTCAAATTCATTTATTTCCAGTATTTTTTTTATTACTTTTCTTATATTCTCCTCATCTTCTACAACCAATATTTTCATAATCCCCCCCTGTCGCCTTCGGCGAAATTAATAATTCATAATTAACAATGTTATAATTAAATTCAAAACCTTTTTTTGACACAGATTATATAGATTTTAGAACCTAATTTTCACAGATTTAAATTTTCTTTTAATCCGTATTTATTTTCGTAATCTGCGACAAAGATGATTTTTT
>JAUXGP010000016.1 GCA_030621995.1 Psychrilyobacter sp. | reverse complement strand
TTCTCTATTATATAACATATGAATATCAAACCTTTAACATTAAAAATTAATAATCTTTAATGTTAAAGGTTTTTTTTTATTGTTTTTTATTATTTATGCTGAATATATAACAGAATATTAATTCTCTTTTAATAAATGTAAAGATAGAGACTATTGACTATTAAGAATTACTAAACTACACTGATATCAGGAATACGGGAAGGTATCTCTTACAGCAAAGAGTAGAAAAAGAAACTAAAAAAAATTAAAAATTATTTTAGGAGGAAGAATTTATGAACAAAAAATTATTATTATTAGCAGGAATACTAGTATTAGGAGCTACAACATTTGCAGTACATACTCCAGCCCCGGAAGATGCAACTTTATCGACTGAAAAGGCTGTAGAAGTTATTACAACTACTGACGTTGGTGCAATTGAAGGATTGGTAGCAGGAAGACAGACGGGAGAAGGTGGATTCAGCGGTTCTTATACAGGTGAAGTAAGAGCTAGAATGTATCAAGGTCCTGGAAGATCGGATAAAGAAGGAAATGGTAATTATGCAAACTCTGCTAATAAGATAGAGTGGACAGTGGCTAAGGGTAAATTAAACATGGATAAATTTGGATTTATCTATGACATCGACAGGGATTATAACTTCAATAAAAAATGGGAGAAGACGAGTGCAGGTTGGGATACTGAATTTGCATTGGACTATCAAGCAGGAACATTTGATATGATGGGGAAAGAATGGACATTCGTACCAACTGTTGGATTTGATTATGATAAGTCAGAAAATTATACATCTAAACATGCTGACCATGGTACAGCAGATGAAGGAAGAGATTCTGAAACAAAGAGATTATGGAAATTTAACCCAAAGATCTCAGCTACATACTATGGATTTGCAATGGATATCAGTCCTATCATAGGTTATGATGATGCAAAAGAAACTACTGCATTTCAATTAAACATAACTAACTATAGAAAATTGAGTGATACTTGGTCACTTGCTGGAGATTTCTATTTTGATTTTGCAGGAACAAGTAAAACTAAAAAAGATAAAAAAACAGGAAAAGAATATGATGACTACTCTAATGGTGTGTTTGATGGAAATATTGATGAAGATAATAAGTTTGCATTCTCAATTGAGCAGTATTTAGGTTATGAAAGAGAAGTTGCAGAGAATACATACTTCATCACTGAATTTGGGTTAGAAGCATATTCAATTTTACAAAGTGCAAATAATGACATATCTATGTATGTTGCACCAGAATTACAATATAGAGCTAAATTAGGTCAAGCCAATATAACTCCATATGTAAAATATATTTCTTATACAGCTACAGGATGGGCTGCAGGAAGTTATGCTAAAGAGGAATTATCTGTAGGGGTTAGATTCGGTACAAAATTCTAAGAAAAAAATAAATTAAACATATTTATATAAGATAGTGAAAGGGATTGAGGAATCAATCCCTTTTCTTATACAATATAGTCAAACTCTACATTTTCAATTCTTACTGTATCCCACTCTTCAATCCCGGCTTTGATCAGCTGATTCTCTAATCCTAGGTTTTTCAATACATGGACGAAACTTACAATAGCTTCATCATCGTTGAAGACATAGGTATTAAGTACATTTTCTACGATCTTACCGGTTACAACAAAGGTACCCTCTTCATCTATCTCTACATGCCAGTCAGGTTTTTCATCCTCGATAGCTTTTAAGATATCCAGTACATCTGTTTCTTCTTCTAGTTCTTCACGAGGGATCTCCTCCAATAACGACCAAGTTCTGTTTACGACTTCTTTTAATCCATCATTGAGGATTACAGATATAGGATATACTTCAATTCCTTTACCTGCCATATAGATCTTAAAGTTTTCATAAGTTTCCATATCGTACAACAGGTCCATCTTGTTGGCTAATACGATTTGTTTCTTACCGGCCAATCTCTTACTGAATTTTTCCAATTCATTGTTAATCTTCTCAAAGTCTTCTTCAGGAGATCTGCCTTCCATACCAGATATATCTACTATATGGTAGATCATCTTACATCTTTCGATATGTTTTAGGAATTTATCTCCTAATCCTACACCTTCATGTGCTCCTTCGATTAATCCGGGAATGTCTGCCATAAGGAATGATCTGTTATCTCCTACTCTTACTACACCTAATTTAGGAGCTAAAGTAGTGAAGTGATAGTTTGCAACCTTTGATTTAGCAGCAGAAACTTTATTGATAAAGCTTGATTTACCTACACTCGGGTATCCAACTAAGGCTACATCAGCTAATAATTTTAGTTCTAATTTAACTCTGAGTTCCTTACCTTTACGACCTTTACCAGCCATCTTAGGAGCTCTTCTTACAGAACTCTTGAAGTGAATGTTTCCACCTCCACCTTTTCCACCTTGAAATAACTTCCTCTCTTCCCCGTTTTCATTCAGGTCAAGTAGTAAAGCACCACTTTCGAAGTCTCTTACCATAGTTCCTACAGGAACTCTGATGATTAAGTCATCTCCAGTTTTACCATGCATTCTTTTTTTAGCACCCTTGGTACCGTTTTCAGCTACAAATGCTCTTTTATATCTAAAATCTACCAGGGTATTGATGTTGTTGTCGGCTACGAATATGATACTTCCACCATTTCCACCGTCTCCACCATCAGGACCACCAAATTGTACATATTTTTCTCTTCTGAATGTTGCTGCACCATCTCCACCAGTACCGGCTTTGACGGTGATTATCGCCTCATCTATAAACATAAATCTTTTACCTCCTAATTGTTCTAACTCATTCCTTGTTGTCGGAATTATACTATTATTCAAATCAAATGTAATAAAAATTTAATTTGAAATGTATACTCTTTACAAAAGAGTAAACTATAGTTAATATTTACTGTTGTTTGTTTAAAATTATGATTTTTAATTTTTTTAAAACTAGCTCAATATCATCTATAACTTCTTTGTTTTTAAACCTAACCACTAAAATATTTATGTCCTTCATAAACTTATCTCTAATATCGTCATATTCTTTATGTAAAATACTATCATGTATTTTACCATCAAGTTCAATAACTAACTTTAATTGTGGACAATAAAAATCTACAATATATTCTCCAATTCCATATTGTCGAAAAAATTTAAGATTATGAAACCTTTTTGCTCTTAAATGTTTCCATAAATTTTTCTCGCTTATAGTAGAAGTTTTTCTAAGATTAATTCTTTTTATTTTAGTTGATTTTTTATTTAAAACTTTCACAAAACACCTCTATAATTATGTCACTCCATAATATACTATAGGTTGCTCTTTTTTAAAGAGTAACCGCTAAAAAGGGAAGAGTTAAATGCCATATAATAAATAAATCCCAGCAAAATGCTGGGATTTATTTGAAAAGCTTATACTAAGCTTGCTCTTTCAGAGTAGATAGAAACTTGCTTCTTAGTTTTACCTAATCTTTCAAATTTAACATATCCATCAACTAAAGCAAATAAAGTATGATCTTTACCTTGCCCCATGTTAGTTCCAGCATGGAATTTGTTTCCTCTTTGTCTAACAACGATGTTTCCAGCTACTACTTTCTCACCATCATATTTTTTTACACCTAAGTAATTAGGATTAGAGTCTCTTCCGTTCTTTACAGAACCTTGTCCTTTTTTCTTAGCAAATAATTGTAATTCAATTCTAAACATTAATTAGCCTCCTCTTCGAAAATCTTCATATATTTGGGGTATTGCTCTCTTAGTTGGTCCAGCATCACTACCATACTTCCTAATATTGCATTAATTTCCCTTTTGTTTTTTAAAACAATGTGATTATAACTATGAATAGTCATATCCAATTTTTCCAACTTTTCTTCATCTGGAGTTTTAAGATCTAATCTTAAAAAACCTGTTTCATTATTAGTTGAATAAGTAGCAGGGATATTTAGATATTCCAAAATACCAGCTGCTCCTTGTTGTAAAATCATACTGATTGCAGCACACAGGATATCACTACCATGTTCACCGTATTCGGCATGATTCCATCCATAAAATTCTACAATTCTAGTCCCTTGATAAATGAGGGTTATTTCCGTCATTATCCTTGGATAGAAGTGATTTTGATTTCAGTGAATAATTGTCTGTGACCTTTTCTTCTATGAGTTGACTTTTTAGGTTTGTATTTGAAGTTAATAACTTTTTTAGCTCTACCTTGTGATAATACTTCTACTAACACTTTTGCACCTTCTACTACAGGAGTTCCTACTTTCATTTCTCCGTTGTTAGATACTAATAAAACTTCTGTCATTTCAACAGTTTCGTTAACTTCAGCATTTAATTTCTCTACTCTTAATATTTCACCTTCTGCAACTTTGTACTGTTTTCCTCCAGTTTTGATTACTGCGTACATTGTAACACCTCCATAAATTTAATCGCCAGGCACAGGTTGCTGATAACCCCACCTACGCGTAACTAGATCATAATATCATATCTATCATAATATGTCAATTGCTTTTTGACATATAATTGATAGATCTATTGATTAAATTTTGTGAAAAAAATACTTTAATGTGGTATATTATTATTAAAAGATACTTAAAAAAATTAAAAACAAAATTAAATTTTTTAGTTATGAATACTAAAGATTAATACGAAAAAATTGTTAATGGTGATGTGTCTAATTTGTAACAAAAGAAAAAAAATTATATTTTTAATATGGTTAAAAGCCGTTAGGGGGGATAAAAATGATTTTAAAGGTTTGTGTAGGAAGTGCCTGCCACATAAAGGGGTCTTATGATGTCATAAATACAATTACCAACATTATAGAGGATGAAGGTTTAGTGGGAGAGGTAGAGTTAAAAGCTTGTTTTTGTTTAAATAATTGTACCGAGGGAGTCTCCGCTGTTATAGAAGGAGAGGAATATGTCTACTCCTTTTCCAAGGAAGATGTAGAAGAAAAGTTTAAAGAACTTATTAAGGAGAGAATCTTATGAGAATTATGGATTTTTCAGAAGCCGACTGTAATAATTGTTATAAATGCGTAAGAACATGTAAAGTGAAAGCTATAAAAATCATAGATAATCAGGCACAGATAATTTCGGACTTGTGCACCGCATGTGGGCACTGCTTAGCTGTTTGTCCTCAAAATGCCAGAGAGATTCATTCGGATTTAGATGATGTAAAAAAAGCATTAAAAAATGATGAAAAAATAAATATTTCTATAGCACCATCTTTTAGAGGGTTTTATGAGAAATCAGATAATTTTATATGGGGATTAAAAAAATTAGGATTTAATCTTATAGAGGAAACAGCGGTAGGAGCTGATATTACTTCAAAATTATACGAAAACTACATATCAGCAGGTAATCAAGAGATCTATATAACAACTTGCTGTCCGTCAGTAGTTCTTTTGATAGAAAAATATTATCCATCTTTGATACCATATTTAATGCCTTTTACATCTCCTATGATCTCCCATGGTTATCTATTGAAAAAAGATAATCCAAAGGAAAAAACAATTTTTTTGGGACCGTGTATAGCTAAGAAACATGAATCATTATCTAAAAAATATACAGGAGTAATAGATGCTGTTTTAACCTTTGATGAAGTATCTAAATGGTTAGAAGAGGAAGATATCGATTACTTAAATGGAGAAACTTGCGAAGTAGATAAATTTGGGACTAATTTTGGGAATAGTTACCCTGTGGTAGGAGGAATCTTAGAGGGAATTAGGGGGAGTATCGAAAACAAGGGGCTGACTCAGCTAAAGGTAGATGGGTTAGATGAATGTATAGAACTTTTTGATGAACTATCTAAGGGGAGTATCAGTGGGACTTGTGTAGAGGTAAGTGTGTGTAGGAAGAGTTGTCTCGGAGGTCCCAGTGGTTCTAATGTTTCTTCAACTACTTTTTCCAGGGTACAGACATTGAAGAAATACTTAAATGAAAATGATAAAAAAATAAAAGATAATAAACTTGTTGACAGCGTAAATTTTGGAGCTAGTTTTAAGAATAAAAAAATTGAAGAGAAGATGCCGAGTGAGGAGGAAATCTGTGAAATCTTATTGACTTTGGAAAAAAAGAGTAAAGAGGATGAGTTAAATTGCGGTGGATGTGGGTATGATACCTGCAGAGAGAAAGCTATATCTATATACAGGGGAATGTCTCACAGAGAGATGTGTATCCACTATATGAAAAAATGTGCTGATAAACTTTCCAATGAAATATTTGAAAATTCTCCCAATGCTATTCTCATATTAAATAATAAACATGAGATAATAGAGAGCAATATGGCTTTTAGCAGGTATTTTGGGATATCCCCGAAAGAGGTGAAGGAACGATCTGTAGAGGAGTTTATATCCAGGGAGAGGTTAGAGAAGGTGTCTTCTGGAGGAGAAAATATTATTTGGAAAAAACAATCATTTTTAGATGGGACACTCTATATGAGGGTAAGTATTATATCTATGAATTCCAAGGAAGGGATCTTAATATTGCTTACTGACATAACCAGTGATGAGCTGAGAAAGGAGGAAATAAGAAATTTAAAGGAAAAAACTTTTGAGATAACCCAGACAGTGGTGGAAAAACAGATGAGAATAGCTCAAGAAATAGCCAGTTTACTGGGAGAAACCACAGGGGAATCCAAGGTGGCTTTCAATAAATTAAAGGATGTATTCAACAAAGAGGAGAGTCTTTAATGGAATATTATATAGATGCTTCATATAAAAGCATAAATAAATTTGGTGAGGAGCTCTGCGGAGACAAGGTGGAAACTGTAAAAACAGAGGATGGATGTCTTTTGGTGCTTTCTGATGGGCTTGGGAGCGGGGTCAAGGCAAATATCTTGGCTACCCTGACTTCAAAGATAGCTGTCACCATGCTAAAGGGCGGGTCTAGTATCGAGGAAACATTGGAGACGATAATGAATACCCTGCCTGAATGTAAGGTGAGGAAACTGGCTTATTCTACCTTTACAATTATAAAATTAAATAATAATGATGACTGCTATATGGTTGAATATGATAATCCTCCTACATTTTTTTATAGAGATGGCCGGGATATTTTTATAGATAGAAAAGAGAGGATTATAAAGGGAAAAACTATTTTTGAGAGTTATTTCAAATTTTGTCCCGGGGATCTGTTGACTGTTGTCAGTGATGGAGCAGTTCATGCAGGGGTAGGAGAATATCTGAATTTAGGCTGGCAGTGGGAAAATATAAATGATTTTTTGAGGGATATATCCCAGAAAAAATACGCAACAGATGTAACCAATAGTTTGCTGGATGTCTGTAAAACTCTATACAATGACAAACCGGGAGATGATACCACTGTTCTGTCGATAAAATTCCAGCCTATAAAATATTTAAATCTATTTACAGGACCTCCTAAAAATATAGAAGATGATGAAAAATTTATAAAAAAAGTAGAAAATTCACAGGGGACTATAGTGCTCAGCGGCGGGACCACAGCTAATATAATATCTGAAGCTTGGGATGAGGAGATTACAATAGATCTAAAGGGATATAAAAACACCCTGCCTCCAGTGGGTTATTTAAGGGGAGTAGATCTGGTGACAGAGGGGCTGCTTACACTGAATAAAACTGTGGAATATATAAAGGGATATATCTATGAAGGCAATGAAATCACTAGCGAAGATGGAGCCGGAATCCTTGGGAGATTACTCCTGTTCGATGTCAGTCATATAAAGATAATAGCAGGAACTGCTGTAAATCCTGCCCATCAAAATCCGGATTTTCCAATTGATTTTAATATTAAATTAAAGGTAGTCATAGAATTAGAGGCAATTTTAAAAGCTTTTGGGAAAAGCGTTACCTTAGAATATGTGTAAAATTGAAAAAAACTCCCTTTCATGATAGAATTAAATCTAAAGAATTGAATAAAAAAATAATTTTTTGACACAGATATCACAGATAAAAAAAGATTAACACAAATAATCTTAAATGTTTAGACCCAGACTTGAAACGATTCTGAAAAGAAGACTCTTTTATGACTAAGATGAAATAATAAAGTTTGATTTTGTTTAAAATGATTTAATTTAAAGTGAATTAATGTTGAAAAATAAGGGAGAGAGAATGAAAAATTGGTGGAAAGAAGCTGTATTTTATGAACTGTATATACCTAGTTTTAATGACTCCAATGGAGATGGAAAGGGTGATTTTAAAGGAATAATAGAAAAATTAGATTATCTGAAGAGGTTGGGGATAACGGGTATTTGGTTAACTCCTTTTTATCAATCTCCCAAAATAGATAATGGATATGATATCAGTGATTATTACTCTGTGGATTCAGATTATGGAACTATGGCAGATTTTGAGGAGTTTTTAGATGAGGCTCATAAAAGGGATATTAAAGTAATAGCGGATCTTGTATTAAATCACACTTCAAATCAGCATGAATGGTTTCAAGAAGCTAAAAAGTCAAAGGACAATCCATACAGGGATTATTATATCTGGAAAGAAAAACCAAATAACTGGGAATCATTCTTCAGCGGATCAGCCTGGGAATGGGATAGGGCAACCAATGAATATTATTATCATAAATTTGCTGTGGAGCAGGTAGATCTAAATTGGACCAATCCTAAAGTCCGTGAGGAAGCCAATAAAATTATGGAGTTTTGGCTGGATAAAGGGATAGATGGGTTTAGGCTGGATGTAATTAATTTTATGACCTGTGAAGGTATAACAGAGGATAATCCCATGGATGAAAAGGGAGAACAGGATCATAAATTTGATATAGACCAGTCTGGGATCTTAGATGCCATTGGTGGAATAAATAAGTGTGTTAAATCCTATGGAGATAAGTTTTTAGTAGGAGAAATTGGGAGTGAAGATCTGGATGTGTTGAAAAAATATTGCGGTGAAGATCTTCTGGATGTTGTCTTTAACTTTAATTTGGGAAGTAAGGAAAAGTTTGATTCTAAGGGTTTTTATGATGAAATAGAAAAAATGGATAGAGATCTGAATGGATATCCCACTATTTTTTTTGGCAGTCATGATATGCCCCGGCATATGAGCAGATTTGGTGAATCGGACAGGGATGTTGACAGAGCCAAAGCCATAGCAACATTTATACTGACTACCAAGGGAGTTCCGTTTTTATACTATGGGGATGAGATTGGAATGACTAACTTAACAGCTAAATCGATGGATGAGATAAATGATATCCAGGGAAGAACCAATTATGAAACTGAGATAAAAAAAGGCAGATCTCATGAAGAAGCCTTAAAAACGGCCAATGAAAAAACCAGGGATAAATCCAGAAGTCCCATGCAGTGGAACAGCACGGAAAATAGTGGTTTTACTACAGGAACATCATGGCTAAAAATAAATGGAAATTATAAGTTTTTGAATGTAGAAAATGAAAAAAAAAATACTGATTCACTTTTTAATTACTATAAAAAATTGATTGAATTGAGAAAGGGTGAGGAAGCACTATCATATGGAGAGTATGAAAATTTAAAATATACAGATGGACTTATAAGTTTTGAGAGAGTTTTTAAAGAGGAAAGAATATATGTGTATATAAATTTTGAACAACCAACCGAGATAGAGCTGCCTTGTGGAGTTTTTAAAGTTTTGGCGGGAGAAGCTAAAAATACCTTGGTTAAAAATGAAATCTTAGTTCTGAAGAAAGGGAGAAAATAAAATGATAAAAAGAAGTGTTAAAAATCCGCTGATTACTCCGGCAGATATAAAACCTACCAGACCTGATTTTAAGGTGGAGTGTGTATTTAATGCAGGAGCAGTAAAATATAAGAAAGAAACTATCTTACTCCTGAGAATAGCAGAAAGTGCAAAATCTTTGGATGAAAATATATTGAGAATTCCTCATTTGGAAGAAAAAAACGGGAATTACGAACTGGCTATCAAAGAGATAGAAAAATCAGATAAAAGATATGATTTTTCAGACAGCAGAATAGTTACCTATGCAGGGGACACATATATGCAGTATCTGACATCTATATCTCACTTTAGAATAGCCAGAAGTACAGACGGGGTTAATTTTGAAATATCAGATAAGCCATTTTTATTTCCTGAAACTAAGTATGAGGCTTTTGGATGTGAAGACCCGAGAATTACAGAGATAGAGGGAAGGTTTTACATCAACTATTCAGCTGTATCTCCTATGGGAATCGCAACTGGTTTAGCAGTTACAGATGATTTTGAATCTGTAGAAAGAATTGGAATTATTTTTGAGCCGGATAATAGAGATGTATGTTTATTTCCGGAAAAAATAAACGGAGAATATTATGCTCTTCACAGACCTATGCAAAAATATATAGGTAAACCTGAGATATGGATTGCAAAGTCTACCAACTTAAGGCACTGGGGAGATCATGAGCATCTATTGGGAGCTTCTAAGGATGAATGGGACTGTTTAAAACTTGGAGGAGGAGCACAGATGCTTAAAACTCCTAAAGGATGGTTACAAATATATCACGGTGTAGATGAGAAAGAAAGATACTGTCTGGGAGCTCTTTTACTGGATTTAAATAATCCAAGTAAAATTCTGGCAAAATCTAAAACACCGCTTTTAGAACCTGAAGAGGACTATGAAGTAAATGGCTTTTTCGGAAATGTAGTATTCAGCTGTGGAGCTATAATTGAAGATGAAATATTAAAAATTTATTATGGTGCAGCAGATGAGGTCACCTGTCTGGCTGAAATTACTATGAATGATTTGTGGAAACACTTGGATTTATAAAAAATACGGAGGATAAATTTAAAATGAAAAAGAGATTGTGTGCAGACCTTTTGAAGGAATTTAATGAAAGAAATGCAGGAAAAGAATTTAAAACAGACAAGATAAGGTTTGAAAATGTAGATGGAAGAGATGTATACAATATCACCGCTCCATTTGAATCTGCCGGAAGAACTGTTATTGCAGGAAGAGTAGAGGGAAGAGATACAGAGTATGCGGATGTTATGTTCTTTGAAGAAAAATACGGGAAATGGTATCCGATAGAAGGAGCATGTACTTTTAAACTTCAAGATCCATTCTTTACTGTGATAGGTGGAGAATTAATCCTTGGAGGGGTACAGATTTATCCTGATACCAAGAATCCTGAGGCTTTAGCGTGGAGAACTATCTATCACAGGGGAACAGATATCTTTTCTTTGGAGAGATTTGCCCAGGGACCGGACAGGATGAAAGACTTGAGATTAGTGGAATTAGCTGACGGGAAAATAGGTGTATTCACAAGACCACAAGGTGAAAAAGGCGGAAGGGGAACTATTGGATATGCAGAGATGGAAACTTTAGATGACTTAACAGATGAATTGGTAGAGAATGCTCCGTTAATGGATCATTTCTTTGAAGAAGAATGGGGAGGAGGAAATGAGATCCACCTGCTTAAAAATGGAAAATTAGGAGTATTAGCTCATGTAGCATCCCTTGATGCAGATGGAATCATTAGACATTATTATCCGGCAGTGTTTTGTTTCGACCCTGAAACAAAGGAATATACAGAGATGGAATTGATAGGGTATAGAGATTTATTCAAAGCAGGAGAAGCTAAAAGACCTGATTTAGAAGATGTAGTATTCTCTGGAGGATTAGTTCGAAAAGAAAATGGAAAGGCTGTACTCTATGCAGGAATAGCAGATGCAGAAGCTCATTGGATAGAGATAGACGATCCATTTATAAAATGGGAGAACTAGAAACAATTTATGAATCAAACCGCAGTACAGATACCAGATTACAGATAATATGTGGATCAATGGTGAAATCAAGGCCTTAAATGAAACTAAGTCCGGAGCATATTATTCAAAAAATGGTTATGACTACAGTGATGGCGGATATAATCGTAGTAACTATGATGTGAATGAAACTCAGATCAGACCATGGATGTCTTGGAATACCGGGAAACATAATTTCTTCTTTAAGATGGAGATAGGACCTGAAACTGGAACAAACCCAGATGGAACTATTGGATATGAGTCGGATGATGTAAAGCTTATAGTGGCACATTCATATCCTATCAAACAGAATCTTTATTTTTTATCGGAAGTTTCATACAGACATAGAACTAATAAAGAAGCTGGCGGAGTGGAATATGGAGATGCAGATGTTTACTTCGGCAAAATAGGACTCAACTATATCTTCTAAGATTAAAAAAATAAAAAATTGTAAGGGCTATCTTGTATAGCCCTTATAAAATTATAGGGAGAAATTTTATGCAGAAAAAAATGACTAAAAACTTATCCATAGCAGAAGGGATGTTATATAGCGGGATAGGGACCGGAACTCAAGGGTTCGTTCTGGCATCTCTAGCTATGTATTTTAATGCCACTCCTCTAATGCTTTCTATGATGATGACCCTGCTCTACACAACCAGGATGTTTCAGTTATTGACTCCTAAGTTTTACAAGGTATTCAAAACCAGAAAAAGAGTTTTGATGGTCGCGGCTCTGATCTCCAGGAATGCATTTTTAATAGTACCTGTGGCTATGTTTTTTCAATATAGAAATCCATATATCCTATTAATTGCTATGTTAATCTTTAGTTTTTTTGAAACCATAGTATCCAATGTATGGACTGCAGCTATGAATGAAATAGTGGATGAAAAGGACAGAGGAAGTTATTTTGGAAAAAGATCTGTCATGGGTTCTCTGGCTAGTATAGTGTTTACTTATGGATATGGTTATTTACTGGGGATGAAGAATCAAGAAATAGGTATATTTTCGGTAGCAGTGTTTATGGCTATAAGTGGAATAGTAACAACTGTTATATTTAAATTTCACAGTATTCCAGATCTAAAGGAAGAGAGTAAAAAAATTGATCTAAGTATACCGTTAAAAGACAAGAAGTTTATGATCTACTTAAAATTTGTTGCAGTCTGGGTATTTAGTTTTGAGTTTGTAAAACCTTTTTTTGCCTATTATCAGGTAAATATATTGAGAGTAGATCCTAAATTTTTAGCCACCATGGGAATTATTACAGGGGCAGGTTCTATGCTGATGTACTATGTCTATGGAAAGATGAGTGATAAATACGGGAGTAAACTTATCATGAATATAGGGATGTTTTTGTCTACCTACAGTTTGATAATATATCTGGTAATAAGTGAGGATAACTATAAATTTTTACTGTTACTGGATGCAATTATTATAGCTATCACATTTACGGCTATCAATTTGTCATTTTTTAACCTGCTTATCTTAGAAATTTCAGATTATCCTATGGAAAGTTATTTTGCAGTATTTTCTATTGTTATAGGAGTTGTAGCAGCATGCTCTTCGATTATAGGTGGAAGTTTGGGAAATATTTTGATGGATAAAACCTTTGTAATTTTTGGTGAAACCTATCATGGAATCAAACTTATTTTCCTTTTGGGAATGGGAACCAGGTTTTTTGCTATCCTGCATTTTACCAATGTAGAAACCCATATTAAAGAGTTTAAATATAAGGGGATTTTACCGGTAAATTCAGCCATGTTTAAAAGAATAAGCTCATTTTTACCTGAATATTTAAAGGTGAATAAAAAATAATAGATGATAGATTTGGTAGAGATAAAAACACTTGACACAGATTTCACGGATTTTTTTATCCAATTAACACAGATTTTTTTTATTAAAGTGTTTTATCTGTGCAAAATAAAAAACCCACAGTGATAATTCTAAGAAAAAATTAGAATGGATAAGGTCAGAATTAAAAAAAATAGATATTTCTGAAAATATACCCAAAGGAATTTGCCATTGTGATTTTCATCATACAAATTTTCTTTTTAAGAAGGATAAATTAGAGGCGATTTTAGATTTTGATGATGCAAATTA
>JAUXGP010000245.1 GCA_030621995.1 Psychrilyobacter sp. | reverse complement strand
GGTGCTGCTACAGCCTACCAGGGCAATAGCAATAATTACAGCTAATACTAATTTCTTCATTTTTAAATTCTCTCCTTTTTATCACTAATTTACAATTTTGGCACAGATTATTTCAGGTTTTTATAGAACGCGGATGACACGGATTTAACGGATGTTCACGGATCTCTTCTTTTACTTTTAAAATCTAAATTATCTGTGATTATCAGAGCTACTTCCGTGTATGCAATAGCATTCGCGTTCTATTTATTATAAAAATAGAAATTTTCTATTAATCTGTGATATCTGTGTCTAATTTTTTTATTCGTAAATATTGGCGTTTATCGGTGGCTAAATTTTATTATCTTTGGTTCCAGATTTCATTCACCTCTGGGAAGGGCTTTAAGGCTCTGTCCAGGATGCCGTAGAGGGCAGCTATACAAAGACCATAGTTTAAGATAGGGACACCTTCTCGGTAACTTATGTCTATCCTGCCTAACATCTCTTTTCTGTTGAGGGTGCATCCGCCGCAATGGATAACCAATTTATAGTCTTTTAAATTCTCGGGGTAGTCCCTCCCTGCTACAATATCGAAATCTATTCCGGTATCGATCTTTTCACCTATCCATTTGGGGATCTTATATCTGCCTATATCATCTTTTTGAACATGGTGGGTACAGGCTTCCGAAACTAAAAATTTATCTCCATTTTTAAGTGACATCAGTGTCTTTGCTCCATCTACCATCTTACTTAAGTCACCTTTGTATCTGGCAAAAAGAATGGAGAATGAAGTCAGCAGAACACCTTCCGGAACCATAGCCGAGACCCTTTCAAAAGCCTGAGAATCTGTGATGACTAACTTAGGAGGGTTTTTCAGCCCTTCTAAAGTGGCTTGTAATTCGGTGTCTTTACAGGTATGGATGATTCCGCTGTTATCTAAAATATCCCTCATGGTCTGCACTTGGGGCAGGATTATACGGCCTTTAGGCATACCGGTATCAATGGGAATAACCAAAACAATATGATCTCCAGGTTCTATAAGGTCTCCTAAGATACTTGGGCTTTCAAATTCAAGGGGAGAATGCTGGATAATCAGACCTTTCATATCCTCCATCCTGTCTTTTTGCTCTGCCGATAGATTTATATATGGATAATTTAGGTCCTCTAATTCCGTTAAAAAATCAGAATTGGGTTTTTTTATATCCGCCTTGTTGATAACCACTATAAACGGGGTATTGTTTTTCTTTAAGATATCAATAATATTGTAATCAAACTCTAAAAACCCGTTGTAGTCAACTGTGATAATAGCTATATCAGTTTTTCTAACAACCTCCATGGTTTTTTTTATCCTGAGTTTGCCCAGGCTGCCTACGTCATCTATTCCTGCTGTATCTATAAGAACACATGGCCCTATGGGCAGTATCTCCATAGCTTTATAGATGGGGTCCGTGGTTGTCCCTGCAAAATCAGAAACAATAGCTAAATTTTGTCCTGTAATTGCATTGATCAGTGTTGATTTTCCCATATTTCTTTTTCCAAAGATAGAGATATGTAATCTGTTTGAACTTGGAGTTTTATTTAAATTTGACATTGAAATCACCTCTTAAATATATTTTTATATTAATATTATATCGTTAATTGACATATAATGTAAATATTTTGATTGAAATAAAATAACATACGTTATATAATGAGAGGTGAATTGGACATTTATAATGGAATAAATTATCTTGTTAAAATAAATTTAGTTATAAATTATTACTCATAAACTAAGTTTAAGTCAAAAAAAAGTTGACGAAAATAACTATTGGGATGAAATAAAAATGAAAATAAAAACCTTTGTTAAGAAAATTTACTTGACAAAGGTTGGAAAGTTTAATATAATGCATAGGTAACATTATAGAGGTGAAATGATATGAAGAAAAATATTGACCAGTTAAAAATGCGAAGAGAAACTAAGTTTGAATTTTCTGAAATTTTAGAAGACATTCGAATTGAAGAGGCTGAAGTTTCAAAAGTTCATGTAGATTATTTAATAGAATTAGTAGAAGATGAAGTGATCATCAGAGGCGAATATACTGCTTTTATAAAAACTAATTGTGTTAGATGTCTGGAAGAGTTAGAGATTAAGGTTTCTGGTGAATTTTTCGGAGATTACAAAGAGAGTAAGGGATATAATGAATATATCGACACTCTGGGTAAGGAAGCACAAGTATCAGATGACATGGTAGAAGAATTAGTTGATGGCGAGGTGGATATAAGTTCTTTAGTAAGAGATTATATTATTTTGGAGATGCCTCAGTTTCCAGCCTGTGAACCAGAATGTGGTGGTTTGGAAGAACTAGAAAAATATCGTGACAGTGGTATAGATTCCAGATGGCAAAAGCTGCTGGATTTAAAGAATTAATAATTTATTATAATTAAAATAAAAGTTAGGAGGGGAATATAATGGCAGTACCTAAGAAGAAAACATCGAAAGCTAAGAAAAACATGAGAAGATCGCATCACGCTTTAAAAGGAACTAACTTAGCTACGTGTTCTAACTGTGGAGCTCCAAAGAGACCTCACAGAGTATGTTTAGAATGTGGAAGTTATAAAGGGAAGCAAGTTTTAACTAGCGACGCTGAGTAATCTTTAAGGAAAAAAGGTAAGAGTAATCTTACCTTTTTTTTATATAAAAATAAATGATAAAACAAAAAACAAGGGAAAAAAAACAAAAAAATATGGTAGGATAGAATTAGAATGGAAAAAGGGGTGAGAATATTGAAAATAGCATTAGACGCTATGGGTGGTGACTATGCTCCGTTAGAAACAGTAAAGGGAGCTGTCGAAGCTATCGATGAAAATAAAAATATCCGTGTGATCCTTGTAGGGAAGGAAGAGTTTATAAAAGAGGAACTATCAAAATATAGTTATGACAAGGATAGAATAGAGATAAAAAACGCAACTGAAGTGATAGAGATGGATGAAAAATTAGCTCCTACAGCAGCTGTAAGAGCTAAAAAAGATGCATCTATGAATGTGGCTTTGGAGATGGTGAAAAGTGGAGAAGCTACAGCTTGTATATCGGCCGGGAACACAGGGGCCCTTATGACAGCCAGTCAGTTAAAGTTGAAAAGAATTAAAGGGGTACTTAGGCCTGCTATAACGACGGTATTTCCGGCAAATGATAATAAACATATAGTCCTGCTCGATGCAGGGGCAAATGCTGATTGTAAACCGGAGTATCTGGATCAGTTTGCTACCATGGCAAATGAGTATGCCAAGGT
>JAUXGP010000309.1 GCA_030621995.1 Psychrilyobacter sp. | reverse complement strand
GCTATAGGAGAAAACACTAATCCACAGCGTCTATGTTAATTATATACTAAAAATTAAATAAACTAGAAATAGTGCTTAATATAGCTCTATTTCATTATACAAGGAGAAAAAATGGAAATTAAAAGATTTGAAACAGGTAAAAGAATGAGTAAAGCTGTTATTAACAATGGGCTTGCTTATCTATGTGGACAGGTTGCTAACGATTATTCAAAAGACATAGTTGAGCAAACTATCTCAACCTTAGAAAATGTAGAGGAAATTCTAAAGGCGTTGAATACAGAGAAAAAAAATATTTTATCTGCAACTATTTATATAAAAAATATGTCTATGTTTGCTAAAATGAACAGTGTTTGGGATAACTGGGTGGAGGAAGGGTTTGCACCTGCAAGAGCCTGTGTAGAAGCTAATATGGCTGATGAAAATATTTTAGTAGAGGTATCAATAGTAGCAACAGTTTAATAAGGAGCTAAGTAAAGGAGGCTATATTTGGCCTCCTTTTGTTAAATATTTATATTTTATTATAATAGAAAAAACTTCTTGAAGTGATATTAAACTACCCACCAAAACATTATCAAGGAGCCTCCATAATAAATATGTTTACCATATTTAATTTAACGTACTTTTTTCTCACATACAAATCAAAATACACACAAAAACACATAAAACAACATAAAAACATTGAGAAAGTTGGAAAAAAATGTTATTATTTGATAAAATTATAAAAATATGGAGGTAAAAAATTGTTATATATGGAAAATTTTTTTAAGATGCTATCCAATTTAATTTGGGGAAACTGGCTTTTAGCCACCTTACTCTTAGTGGGACTATACTTCACCGTCATCACTGGTTTCATTCAATTTAAATGGTTCAAACTATCTATGAAAGAGGTTTGGAAGAGTCGAAAATCAGATAATGTTCAGGGGGAAGGTACACTTTCTCCATACGAAGCACTATGCACGGCTCTCAGCAGCTGCATAGGAAATGGAAATATTGTAGGAGTGGCTACTGCTATCGTATTGGGAGGTCCGGGAGCTGTATTTTGGATGTGGCTGGCTGGAGTACTGGGAATGGCAACCAAGTATGCAGAAATTGTATTGGGTATGATATATAGAGAAAAATTAAAAGATGGAAGTTATGTAGGGGGACCTATGTATTATCTTTCCAAGGGTCTGAATATGAAAAAAACAGGGATATTCTTTGCTATTTTAATGTTCCTTCAAATAAGCGGAGGAGCATTGACCCAGTCCAATGCCATTGCATTGGTAGCGAAAGATATTTTCCATATAAAACCTTTAGTTTCAGGGATTATAATGGTTATTCTCGTGAGCTTAGTTGTGGTTGGAGGAGTTAAAAGATTAGGACTCATATCTACTAAAATAGTTCCTGTCATGGCTTCCATATATTTTTTAGGCAGCTTAATAATAATAATCACTAACTTTCATAATATCCTCCCTGCCATTACCACAATCCTAAGCTCTGCTTTTAACTTTGATTCAGTCGGTGGAGGGGTAGCAGGGTATTCCATTAGGACAGCTATGAGATTTGGAATAGCCAGAGGTCTCTATTCCAATGAGGCAGGGGAAGGTTCTGCTCCTGTATTGCATTCAACGGCCATCACTGACCACCCGTCCAGACAAGGTTTATTCGGCATTGTAGAGGTATTTATCGATACTATTGTAATGTGTTCATTGACTTCATTTGTAATCATAACTACAGGGGTTTATCAATTAGATATCTCGCCAGCCTTGATGGTTATGAGAGCCTTTGAGTCAATCCATCCTATGTTTAAATATGTAATAGGAATTAGTATGATATTATTTGGTTTTTCCTCTATCCTAGCCCAATGGTATTTTGGAGACGTAACCCTTACCTTTATCCTGGATAAAAAAAGAGCCGGATACTTCAAATTTATTTTTGTATTCTTTAGTTTAATAGGCTCCCTTGTAAGTTTACGATTAGTGTGGTATATTCAGGATACCATCTTGGGAATAATGATAATACCAAATCTTTTAGCTATAATCTTATTGAGTATACAGGTCAAAAATTCGGTTAAAGATTTTTCCAACAAGTACATAAATATATAACACTATAAAGAGGTGAAAGTAAATGCTTGCAAATGAAAGATATAATAAAATCCTAAATGTTTTGGATTTGGAAGGCAGTGTGAAATCTTCTAAATTAGTCAAAACATTAGAAGTATCATTGGAAACCATCAGAAGAGATCTGGATAATCTAGAAAAGCGGGGTCTGTTAAAAAAAGTTCATGGAGGAGCCATACCAAAAGTAAACGGAGCCAACAATCTTCCCTATACCTTGAGAGAGGATAAGAAAAAGGAAGAAAAGCAAGCTGTCGCAGGTAAAGCCTTAGAATATATAGATGAAGGTGAAACTATAGCTTTGAACGGAAGCACTACAAATGTTGAGATTGCAAGACTATTAAAAATTAAGTATTATAACTTGACTGTTATACCGAACTCCCTATTGATAGCCAATGAATTGGTTGAGAAGGAAGGAATAAATCT
>JAUXGP010000227.1 GCA_030621995.1 Psychrilyobacter sp. | reverse complement strand
CACGTTACTATTCCAAGCAGGTTTGGTGGATTGTGACGCGGGGCAAGCCCAGAGCACTTCTTAATATATCCAGCCACCTTATCTGTTATAATAATTGATGAAGACACGTAATCAGCTATATGAACTACCCTGTGCCCGATAGCGCCTATCTCACTCCTATTCCTTATAGCTTCTGCCTTTGGGTCAGATAGTTTATCTATAATTAAGTTAATCCCTACTTTGTGATCAGGTATATCATACTTTCTGCCATCCTCAGAATACTTTTTTGAATAGAAACTTAGTACAGGACTGGCCTGCCCTATATTCTCTATTTTGCCATATGCAACTACGCTCTCCTTTGGCATACTGTATAGTTTAAACTTTATTGAAGTAGAGCCTGCATTAATTGTAAGTATTTTCATAACATATAAAAGATACCCTTATTACTTCATGCCAGGAAGTATCTTTTCTGTCTCTTCATGCGGACGAGGTATTACATGTACAGATAGCAGTTCTCCTACTTTTTTTGCTGCAGCTGCTCCTGCATCTGTTGCTGCTTTTACTGCACCGACATCTCCTTCTACAACTACTGTAACAAGTCCTCCTCCGATTTTTTCCTTTCCAAGCAGTTTTACATTTGCTGCTTTTACCATTGCATCTGCTGCTTCAATTGACCCTACAAGTCCTCTTGTTTCAATAAGTCCAATTGCTTTTTGCATTTTTCCCCTTTTCCTTTCTTTTGTACCTAGTCTATTTTTATATTTTTCTCTTTTAGCCTTGGTAAGGCTTCTTGCTTCCTGAATTGATATTAAATCCCTATATCTTCTATATCTTTTTGCATGACATCTCTTATCCTAATATCTTTTTAATACCTTCTTCTATATCCTCTACCTGTGGAAGTACATACCTCTCCAGTGGTAGAGAAAATGGTATAGGACTATACTTTGACGATATTATCTCTATTTTAGATTTTAACGATAGCCTGCTGTAAACCTCATATGCAATATGCTCAGATACAGAGCATACGCTATAGTCTTCCTGAACTAAAAGGAGCCTGCCTGTCTTAGATACAGAAGACAGTATGGTGTCTATGTCCAGGGGATCTAAGCTCTGTAGATCAATTATTTCTATGGAATATTTTGATAGATTCTTTACTGCTTTTTTTGACTGAACTACCTGGTACCCATAGCAGACTATTGTAAGGTCATCCCCACTTAAGGCAACATTTGCTTTTCCTATCGGTATTACATAATCATCTTTGGGAACTTCCTGGGCTACTTCGTATAGGATCTTTGGCTCCATAAATGCTACTGGATTATCATCCCTTATTGCTGATTTTAGAAGTCCTTTAGCAGTATATGCACCTGATGGATATACTACTTTTAATCCCGGTGTATGTATGTATATAGTTTCAGGACTTTGAGAGTGCTGGGATGCCTGGGACAGATATCCTCCAGTAGGAAATCTTAATGTCACCGGTACATAGACTTTCCCTCCACTCATGTAACGAGCCTTAGCAATCTGGTTAATTATTTGATCTGCTGCTACTGTATAAAAGTCTCCAAGCATAAACTCAAGTATTGGTCTGTATCCTCTAAGAGCAGCGCCAAGTGCAGCACCTGTAAAGCAAGATTCTGAGATAGGAGTATTTATTACTCTATCTTTTCCTACCTTTTCTGGCAGACCATTTGTCACTGCAGCATAAGCACCACCTGTGGCAATATCCTCTCCCATTATAAATACCTTGGAATCTCTTTCCATCTCTTCAGCTAAAGCTTCATTTATAGCTTCTCTTAGTGTTATCTTTCTCAAAAAAACTTACTCCTTTAAATAATCTTTGGTTGCATTCTCAAGCGGCGGATAAGAAGATTTATCTGCAAAGTCTATAGCTTTCTTAATCCCAGCTACTACTTTTGACTCAACCCCCTCTAGATCTGAGCTGGTTATATCAGATCTGCCTTTTACTTTACCTAAAAATATTCTTAGCGGATCATGATTTGGGAGATCTGCCAGTTCCTTGTCTGTTCTATACTTCTGTGGGTCTCCTACCCAGTGACCTATCTGGCGGTGTGTTGTAGCTTCTATTAGAACAGGATGCGGCTCTTTTCTAATTTCTTTTAAAATCCTTTTTACTGCCAGGTAGACTTCAAATACATCATCTCCATTTATTAGCTCTGACTCTACGCCATAACCCAATCCTCTCCTGTAGATATCTGGACTGCCGCAAGAGTAAGATACGGGAGTTGATACTGCTAAATTATTATTTTCACATAAAAATATTACTGGAAGGGAAAAGATTTTGGCAAAATTTAGACTTTCTCCAAATGTCCCCTGATTTGATGCTCCGTCTCCAAAGAAAGATACTGTAATAACCTTGTCTTTATTGAACTTGGATGCCAGTGCTGATCCGCACGCTATGGGAAGGCCTGCCCCTACTATACCATTTGCTCCAAGTATTCCAAGGCCAATATCTGATATATGCATAGAGCCGCCTTTGCCCTTGCAGTACCCATCTACTTTTCCAATTAGCTCTGCAAGCATCTTTGATACATCGGCACCTTTTGCTATTAGGTGACCATGACCTCTATGGGTAGATGTTATGTAGTCTTTTTTCTCTAGTGCGCTGCATACTCCTACAGCTATTGCTTCCTGCCCCATGTATACGTGAACAAAATCTCCTGGGATAATACCTTTTTCTTTGTATGTTTTAGCCAGCTGCTCAAAGAGCCTTATCTTTAACATAAGATAGTAGAATTGCAGTACTGTATCTTTTGTGAAATCATTAATACTATATACTGTCCCTTTAGTTTTGGTGGAATTATTTCCTAAAGGATCTACCTTAGTTTTATCCTTATATTCTAACTTTATACCTTCTTTGTTAATTAAATCCCTTGCTAAAGACGTGATTGTAGTATCATCTAAAATAACCAGCTTTTTACCGCCAGCACTTATTATTTCTTTTACATCCTCTTGAGTTATTATTTTCCGATCCAAAATCAACCTACTTAAAAATTTTTATCTTTGCTTTTGAATATTCTATTTTTCTTCTTTTAATAATCCTATTTTTAAAATATTTATTTAAAATTTCTTTATTTTACTCAAGACTTCATTAGTAATATCATCTACTAATTTATCAATATCTTTTTTATTATTACTCGAAGGATAATTACTATCCAAATTTAGAATTCCCTGCTTTTTATATAAACTAATTAATTCGCTTCCTCTGTCATTAGATCCAGTCTGCATTATTTTATTGATTATCTCATCCTTCATTTTATCTCTAGCTGGTATTAAAATGTCACTGGAACAAACATATTCTTTACCCTTTTCTGTTCTTAATTCATCAATTTTTTTAAAAAAAGCATACCGTACATCTGTGGCCCATGCAGTAAAACTTATTCCACTTTTAATACATTTCTT
>JAUXGP010000165.1 GCA_030621995.1 Psychrilyobacter sp. | reverse complement strand
CTCTCCTATTAAGTATACTTCTTTTACGCTTTTTTTTATCTCCTCAATAAGGGGTGTTAATTCCAGGTTTTTATCACACCCGCCGCATATGAGTATCGGTCTTTTAAAAGCTCCTATGGCTTTCATTGTGGATTCCAAGTTGGTTCCCTTGGAATCATTTATAAATTTTATCCTACTATTTTCATTTTTATAGATATAAAACTCCTCCATCCTATGTTCTAGATTTTCGGTGTTCTCTAAAAAATTTATTATGATCTTATTGTCTATTCCTATTAATTTAGCCGCTCCTACAATAAACAATATATTCTGTAAGTTGTGTCTTCCTTTCAACGAGAATTTATCTATCGGTGTTATTTGCCTGCCTTCAAAGTATAAGTTATTTTCAGACAGACAGATATCTGAACTCTCTTCCAAAGAGAGTTTCAAAATCTCGCCATTAACTCTATCTAACCTTTTCATTATCTCCGTATCATCTATATTCACTATAAATTTATTTCTTAAATTTTGATTCATTCCTACATTGAATTTTGTATCATAATATTCGTCTGCATTCCTGTATCTATCCAAGTGATCGGGAGCAAGGTTGATTATCATAGCTATGTCAGCTTTAAATTCATATAGGTTTTCCAGCTGATAGGAGCTCAATTCTAAAACTATATATTCATATTTGTTTTTTCCTAAAACAGCTTCTGAATAGGGAGTTCCTATATTCCCAGCTGCTATACTCCTAATCCCTGCTATATTCAATAGTTCTGCCAGCTTACTTGTTGTTGTTGTCTTCCCATTGGTCCCTGTAATGGCTATAATTTTTGTTGTAGAAGTTTTTTTCATATAATTATACGCTACCTCTACCTCATCCACTACTTTAATACCTTTTTTTTCTACCTTATCCATTAAATCATTATAGGGTATCCCCGGACTTTTTATAAACAGGTCTATCCCCTCTAAATAAGCTACCGCATCTGTAGACGAAATACCTATTCTGTCATCTACAAGTACTGTTTCCCATTTCATCTCTTCAAGTAATTTCTTTACACTTCTACCGCTGATTCCAGCTCCATATATCATAGCTTTTTTCATCTTATTACCACCTCATTAATATAGCTGAAATCCAATTTTTTTCCATTAACTGATCTCATTTAAAGTCAAAATATCCGACACAGATTACACCGATTTTAGGATCTGTGATATCTATGTCAAAATATTATTTTTTCTATCTTAACTTTAGTATTATCAAACTTCCTATCCCGCATAATAAGCCTATTATCCAAAATCTAATAGTTACCTTAGTTTCTGCTAACCCTTGTAATTCAAAGTGATGATGGATAGGAGCCATCCTAAATATCCTTTTTTTCCTCATCTTGTATGAACCCACCTGTAATATTACAGATACTGCTTCCACTACAAATACAAATCCAATTACTAGGAATAACAGCTCTTGTCTTAAAAATATTGCAACTAAGCCCAGCAATCCACCTAACATCAGAGAACCTGTATCCCCCATAAAAATTTCGGCTGGATAAAAATTAAACCATAAAAATCCTAATCCCGCTCCTATTAAACCGGTTAAAAATACTGTAATCTCTCCTGTTCCTGCTATATAGTAAAGATCAAAATGTTGACTTAACTCTGTATGCCCTGTAAAGTACGCAATCAGCCCTAGAATAGATGCTGCTATAATTACCGGCATAATCACCAGCCCGTCCAGCCCGTCTGTTATATTCACAGCATTTGAGCTTCCTAGTATTACCACAAGGATCCATCCTAATAGTGGAACCACTCCTATATACAGATAGTTCTTTGAAAAAGGGTTCATTATCCCGAAATCCAGCTCCGTCCCTGAAATCCCAAATTTAATTATAAATAACCAAGTTAACACAGCTATAAACGCCTGGCCAATCATTTTTTTCCTGCCTGACAAACCTTTTTTACAGACCGTTATTTTTCTATAATCGTCTATGAAACCTATGCCGCTAAATAAAAGCATACACAGGAGTAACATTAAGTTGAATTTATTGGTTAAATTACCTACTATTAAGTTGGTTACTGCTGCAGAGAAAACTATTAATACTCCTCCCATTGTAGGAGTCCCTGTCTTTGTAAAATGTGTTTTAGGTCCCACATCTTTTGCTTCATCAGCTATTTTTTCTTTTTTCAAATAAGCTATAAACGGTTTACCTAAGATCATAACAATCATAAGTGATATGGCAAACCCCAGGAAACCTCTCAAATAAATTGATTTTAAATACATTAAACTTTCATACTTTTCTGCCAAATAATATAACATCTACCATTCTCCTAATCTAAAATTTTATTCAAACAAATACCATTTGAAGCCTTTAAAAATATCGCAGCTCCATTTTTTATTCCTTCCACCTTACCTCTGATTTTTTCTACATTTTCAAAATAAAAACAATTTTTATGATCCAGTTTCATATATAATTTTTTCATCTCTTTTCCCACCAGATAAACCTCATCTAAACTTAAGCTTTCTATTGTTTCAGACAGCTCCTCATGAAGTTTTCCACTTTGTTTTCCCAACTCTAACATGTCACCTAATATAGCTACTTTATAGTCCCCTTTAAAAATTTCATCAAAAGTTTCTAAAGACACTTTCATGGCTACCGGGCTGGCATTGTAGGCATCATTTATAAAGATCTTTCCATCTTTTTCAACCCTTTCAAACCTCATCCCTGTGAGTTTTAGATTTTTACAGGCACCTAAGATTTCCTCCTTAGAAACCCCTATCTTTAAAGCTACAGTCATAGCTAAAGCTATATTTACAGAGTTATACTCCCCATACAGATTGGTCTGCACCTTCATTTCATCTTCTAAAAAAGACAGTTTAAACTCACCGCCTCTTTTATCCTGATGAAAATTGCTTATAATATAATCATTGTTGTCATTCATACCTACTCTCACAGCTTCTGCATCTTTAAAATAAGGATCGTCTCCATAGACTACTCTAAACTCAGGTTTTACAAACTCGAAAATTTCCGTTTTTGCTTTAAAAACATTGTCTCTGTTTTCTAAAAATTCCAAGTGGGAGTCTCCTATATTAGTCACAATAGCATAATTTGGACCAGCTATTTCTCCTAACATTCTGATCTCTCCCAGGTCACTCATTCCCATCTCTAAGGCGATAAATTTATCATCTTCCTCTAATTGCAGGAGGGTCAGTGGCAGGCCTATATGATTATTATAGTTTCCCTGTGTCTTCTTTCCCTTGTATTTCTGTGATAAAATGGAGTATAGGATGTCCTTTGTAGAAGTTTTCCCCTCACTCCCGGTGATCCCTATAACTGTCACATCCAAACTTTCCCTGTATTTTTTAGCCAGCTCCTGTAAAAACAAAATACTATTTTTTACATAGACGGCTCTCTCATCCTCTATTTTGATATTTATATCATCGTAGAATACCAAACAAGCGCCTTTTTCCAAAACATCTTGAATATAATCATTTCCAGATCTTATTCCAATAAAAACATCATTTTTTTTTACCTTTCTGCTGTCTATATGGATTTCTCCTATTTTAATATCTTTAAGATTTTTTTGCCTTGGAAACATCTCATTAAAAAAAATTAATTTACGCATATATATATCTCCTTATTATAACAATTTTTACCTTTTAACTCAATCGTCCTTATGGTGAGTTTTTGACTCTCTTTCCAGTTGTTTTGCAAATCCATATAGTGTTTCGTGGATTTCACAAGAAAATTTTAATTTCTTCTCCTCTTCTAATCCATGTCCTGTTTTTACCAGAATTGATCTCATTCCTAGATTTTTTCCAGCTTTTATATCACTAATCTTATCCCCTACCATAATTGAATCGGAAAAATCTATATTTAAATCTTTTTGTGCATCCAAAAACATCCCCGGTTCAGGTTTTCTACAATTACAATCCAGTTTATAGCCGCCCAGGCCTTTTTCAGGATGGTGGGGGCAATAATAAAACCCATCTATATGCCCTCCTATCTTCTCTACTTCCTCTCGAAGATAGGCATGCAGTACTCTCACACTGCCTTCATCATAATAACCCCTGGCTACTCCAGATTGATTGGTCACTACTACAACTAAGTAGCCTAAGTCATTGAATATTTTTATTGCTTCCTTTGCTCCATCTATAAATTCAAATTCTTCTACCTTATGAAGATAATCTTTTTCAACATTTATATTTCCATCTCTATCTAAAAAAACACACTTATTCACAAG
The DNA here is from genome assembly GCA_030621995.1 of Psychrilyobacter sp. GTDB lineage: Bacteria > Fusobacteriota > Fusobacteriia > Fusobacteriales > Fusobacteriaceae > Psychrilyobacter. The sequence continues at coordinate 272 of JAUXGP010000165.1, read as the reverse complement.
AATCCTCCCATTATAATTTTTCATCCCTTATATTATATAAGATTTTTGCATTTTATAACAGATTTTATTTAAAAAATAGACATTTCTTCCATAAAATTTTAAAATTATATATTTAATATTGACTTTTTTCATTCCCTATTAAAAAAAGCCATCAAAATTAATTGATGACTCCTTTCAAAAAATAAAAAAGACTTGGCAAGTTCCTATCCTCCCAAGGGGCTGCCCCCTAAGTACTTTCGGCGTTTACGGACTTAACTTCTGGGTTCGGAATG
>JAUXGP010000043.1 GCA_030621995.1 Psychrilyobacter sp. | reverse complement strand
TTTAGAAAGATATTCGACTGTTTGAGTGAAGCGAGTTTCGATTCTTTCAGATTTCTTTGATTATGGAATAGTAATTTTTATACAGTCTTGAACTTTGGATACTTTTTTTCAAGAGAAAGTATCGGAAGCAAAAAAAATTAAATCTATAAATGTAAAAAAGTCCCTTTTGGGCTATTGTTACAAAAATAAGAAGAAAGAAGGAATAAATATGAAAATAATAAAAATATTTAAAGAAACAATTTCCGACGGGTTCGGATTCAGGTACTCTATATACTTCTCCGGCTGCAGCCACTACTGTGAAGGCTGTCATAACCACGAGACGTGGAAAGGTGATATAGGCAGAACCTTAGACAAGGAATATATGGATGAGATAGCAGGAGAGATAAACTCTAACTCCATGCTGGACGGGATTACCCTGTCTGGAGGAGATCCATTTTTTAACCCGGATGAACTTTTGGAATTCCTAAAGGAAATAAAGACCAGAACTCATAAAAATATATGGTCTTATACCGGGTATACCTTTGAAACTCTGTTGGCAGATCCTGTTATGAGGGAGTGTTTGGACTATATAGATGTGTTGGTCGATGGTAAATTTGAAAAAGCTAATTATCATCCGGAACTCCATTTTAGAGGGAGCAGTAACCAGAGGATAATAGATATAAAGGAAAGCCTGAAGAATGATCAAATAATTACCTTAGAGTTTTAAAAAAGCACCTAATACAGGTGTTTTTTTTTGTATATTTCCAATGCATCCAGTCATATGTTATAATATTTCTATATTTATTAATGACTTTATAATATTGAATAGGGGGAAGGGGTATGAAAAGCAGTAAAAAAGTCATCCTTCACTACGATATGGACGCATTTTATGCATCTATAGAGATAAGGGATCATCCTAATCTTCGTGATAAACCTGTTATTGTAGGGACCAGTGTTATAACTACCTGTAACTATGAAGCCAGAAAATATGGTTTGCACTCTGCAATGAGTGTGACAAAAGCGAGGATACTCTGTCCCTATGGAATATACCTGAAAGTTGATAAGGAAAAGTACAGCAGAGTTTCTAAACAGATAAAAGACTTGGTTTTAAGGCTGACCAATAAGATAGAATTTATAGCTTTGGATGAGGGGTTTGTAGATATTACAGACATTATAAAAAATTATCCATCCTATGAAGTGTTTGCCCAAAAATTTAAACGTGGTATATTAAAAAATACAGGATTGACCTGTTCCATTGGAATAGGGTATAACAAACTCAGTGCAAAATTAGCCAGTGATGCTAAAAAACCCGGGGGAACAACATTTATCAGGGACATAGATAAATTCGCTGATTTTATGTCAGATAAGGGGGTAAAACTTATACCAGGGGTAGGAAAGAAAACCCAGGAGATCCTTGGTCGAAAAAATCTTGTAGAGGTATCGGATGTTTTAAAGATGTCGCTGCAGGAGCTCAGGAGTATATTGGGATACAACAGAGGTGAAATGATCTACGAATATTCCAGAGGGATCGACAACAGGAAGGTATCCATAGAATCAAAGACACACTCTATCAGCAATGAGAGGACTTATTCCACTCCTTTAGAAGACAGGGAATTTATATGGTCTGAATTTTTAAGCCTGCTGGTGAAAACTCATAAAAGGCTGAAACATCAGAAGTTTCATACAAAAACTCTAACTCTAAAGGTAAGATACCTGGATAGAAAAACTATAACCAGGTCTAAAAGTATCTATATATCCACTCAAGATATAGAAATTTTAAAAAGATTATTGGCTGAATTATTTGAGGAAATTAATTTAGAGGATAAAATTAAGTTATTGGGGATAAATTTGGGGAATTTGAGTAAAAATAAGGAATATCAGTTGTCCTTCAAGGATATAGAGGGGATAAAAAAGGAAAGGAAAATACAAGAATTAAAAGATAAAATTAATCATTTAAAGAATTAAACCATTAAACCATTTTAATTTTAGGAATTATATTGTATAACTAATATAAGGATAAAAATAAGTATATAATTTTAGGAGGAATAAAATGAAAAAACTTGCAAATGACTTTATCAACTTTTCCCACTCTTCAAAATCTGTATTTCATGCAGTGAAAAATACCGCTGATATATTGACAGACAATGGATATCAAGAGATCTTAGAATCTGAAAAATGGAAATTAGAGGTTAATGGGAAATATTTCTTCAAAAAAAATGACTCTTCATTGATTGCATTCTCTGTTGGAAATGGAAATTTAAATGAATGTGGATTTAAAATATCTGGAAATCATACGGATTCTCCAGGATTCAGAATAAAACCCAACCCGGAGATGGTGGGAGATTCATACCTTAGGTTAAATACAGAGGTATATGGCGGGCCTATTTTGAATACATGGATGGACAGACCCCTGAGTATTGCAGGAAGGGTAGTTGTAAGATCAAAAAATGTTTTCAAACCTAAAACAATCTTAGTAAATATAGATAAACCATGTCTGATCATTCCCAACCTTGCTATCCATCAAAACAGAGAGGTCAATAAAGGGGTTGAATTGAACAAACAAAACGACACCTTACCCATCTTAGCACTGGTGAATGAGGAGTTAGAAAAGGAAAACTTTCTATTAAAATTAATAGCTGAGGAAAATAATATAGACCTAGCTGAGATTTTGGACTTTGATCTATATCTATATGAATTTGAAAAGGGAACTCTTGTAGGATTAAATGAGGAGATGATCTCTGCTGCAAAGATAGATAATTTAGGAGCTTTATATGTCGGTCTGAACGCTTTCCTTGAAGCCAGAGATTTTAATGGTGTAAATGTATTGGCTTGTTTTGACAATGAAGAGGTAGGAAGCAGCACAAAGCAGGGGGCAGACTCAAATATGCTCCTAAATGCTCTGGACAGAATATCTATATCTTTAGGATTAGACAGGGAGGAGTTCTTCTGTGCACTGTCAAATTCATTTATGCTGTCTGTAGACGGGGCTCATGCAGTTCATCCAGCTCAGAATCAAAAGACAGACCCTATAGTAAGACCTAAGATGAACCATGGTGTGGCTCTGAAAGTTACTGCTAATCAATCTTATACTTCAGATGCATATTCACTGGCTGTAGTAAAACAAATATTAGAACCCAATGGAATTCCATATCAATACTTTGTAAATAGATCGGATACACCGGGAGGATCTACAATAGGGCCTATTTCTTCAACCCATCTGGATATAAATGCTGTAGACTTAGGATTGGCAATGATTGGAATGCATTCCATTCGTGAACTATGTGGTGTAGAAGACCTTATGAATTTAAAAAAATTACTTAAAAATTATTATTCCCTTTAAAATAAATATTTGATTTATTGAGGGATACAAGGGAGTGAAAAGATGAAAATATTATTAGTAGAAGATGAAAAACAAATATCAGATTATATAGCTAAGGGACTTTTAGAAGCCGGGTATGATGTAGATGCTGTGGATAATGGAGAAGATGCCATAAGTTATGCTACAAACAATGACTATAGTTTGATATTACTGGATATTATGATTCCTAAAAAAAATGGAATTGAAGTGGTGAAATACTTGAAAAAACAAAAGGACAATACATATATAATTCTTATATCAGCAAAGGATCAAATTCAAGATAAAGTTGTAGGATTAGATGCAGGAGCAGATGATTATTTGATAAAACCATTTGCTTTCTCTGAGTTATTAGCTAGAATCAGAGCTATATTTAGGAGAAACAGTGAGGGAAATGATAATATTTTGACAGCTCAAAATCTAAAGATGGACCTGGTAAAAAGAATTGTCTCTAGAGATGAGCAGATAATAGACCTGACAACCAGGGAATTTAACCTGTTGGAATACTTTATAGAGAATAAAAATACTGTTTTAACTCGTATGATGATCACAGAAAAAGTATGGAATATTAATTTTATTTCTGATACAAATGTAGTGGATGTATATATTAACCATTTGAGGAAAAAAATTGATAAAGCATTTGATAAAAAATTAATCCATACTGTCAGAGGAGTTGGGTATATATTAAAAGATTAACTAACTTTAGAAAAAATAATTTTATATTTATAACTATGGTTAAAAGCAGTGTCCGGAACTTTATTGCACTGGGAATTATCTTTACAGGAGTTTTCTTTTTAACTTCTAGTCTGTTTAAAAACTATGTAGACAAAGAGTTGACCAGCGAGGCTGCTATATTTCAATATATTCTAAAGGAAGAAGGGATAGTTTTTGAAGCTGATACAATTATAGATTATCTGGACCTTCTTCCCGTACGCTTAGATATTTTAGTAATAGATACAGAAGCTAAAAAGCCTGTGTATGTGGAAATAAGTGATAATTCCTTTATTTTTAGTAACTCTAAAGCTCTAACGAAGCTTATAAAAAATGTTGATGTAGAAAAAAACTTATATATTACTGTTGAAAATAAAAGACTTTTGATAGGGAATTTTATCAATGGAGATAAACCATATATCTATGCACTTATCAGAGATGTTTCAGATATAAATCTTTATCTTTCATGGCTGACAATAGCCTTTGCTATAATTAGTTTTTTAGCCATAATTTGGAACTATTATAATACAAATAACATAATGGACACTCTTTTAATGGGATTGGATGAAATAACCAATTCAGCCAATGATATTAAAGGAAAAAACTTATCTAAAAGGATTGAAATTACCTGTGCAAATGAGAGTGTAAGTAATTTGATATTTACCTTGAATTCCATGTTAGACCGGGTGGAAAATAGTTTTATTCAAATAAATGAATTTACAGATAATGTCAGTCATGAGTTGAAAACTCCTATCATGTCGATTAAAAGTATGATAGAGGTGGAGCTGAGCAGTGAGAGAAGTGTGGAAGAATACCAGGAGGATCTGGGAAAGGTCTTGGATGAAGTTAACTGGTTAAACAGTATTATTCAAAAACTTTTAATTTTCACTAAAAACCCAGAATCATTGGAGGAATATTTTAAACCTGTAAAAGTAGAAAAGATGATCTTGGAATTATGTGAATTCATGGATATTCTTACTCTGGAAAAAGGGATAACTTTAAACTGTGAGTTAGAAGACGGTGAGACAGAGGTTTTAGGAGAGGAATCGTTGCTTCGGGATATATTTTTAAATATAATCTCTAATTCCATTAAATATAACAAGGATGGAGGAGAGATAAACATTACCTCTTTTATCCTTGAAGATAAGATAGGAATTCGAATTTCAGATACAGGAATTGGAATTAAAGATAATAATTTAAAGAAGATTACAGAAAGATTTTTTAGAGAGGATAAGGTTAGAACTACTAAAAAATCAGGTTCAGGATTGGGTCTGTCCATCGTATCTCATCTAGTGGAAGTTCACAGGGGGACTCTGGAAATAGAGAGTACCGAAGGAATGGGGAGTGTATTTACGGTGTACCTGCCAAAGTTTAAATAGAGTGCAAAGTTAAGTAAATAAAAATTATTAAAAAAAGAGGCTGCCAGTTAAATTCAGGCAGCCTCTTTTGTTATGGATATATTTATATCGAATGATATATAGACAGATAGTGAAGGGTAGTCCCTGCTATGACAAAAAAATGCCATATGACATGGGTATATTTAACTTTTTTCATGGAATAGAAGATGGCTCCTACAGAATAAAAGATTCCTCCGACTATGAGTAGTGTCAATGATACGGAATTTAAACTATTCTTTAGATTTCCAAATACAAAGACTATCATCCATCCCATAAACAGATAGATTAGAGTGGAGATTGTTTGAAATCTGCCTGCAAATTTAATTTTAAATAAAACTCCCAGACTGGTTAAAGTCCATTGAATAATCAGAATTACCCAGCCTGTAATCCCTCCTAAGATCAGTAAAAACGGAGTATATGACCCGGATATAAGTACATAGATGGCAGAATGATCTAATATTTTGAAAATTTTTCTATATTTTCCTGCAGGAAGGATATGATATATTCCCGACATAAGATATAAAAATATGGCTGAAAGACCAAAGATAGTAAAACCTATAATCTGTTTTATCCCGCCCTCTTGTACAGCATGAGTGATTAAAAACGCTAGGCCGCTTATTGCCATCCCGGCTCCCAATAGATGAGTTATCGAACTCATATATTCCTCTAATTTTGAATATGGATCAACAACCTTCATTTTGCCTCCTTCAACACTTCAAAATAACACTTGTTTTTATATCTGTATTGTAACATATATAGGAGTTTAATTCTCATATTATTGACTAAATTTTATTCTAATCTGGATCTCTTTAAAACTATATTTTGTAGCATCCAAAAAAAGGGCTGGATTTAAAGAAAAAATAGGATATGAATAAAATTATGTTATAATGCTAGGTATATTAAAGGAATAAAAGGAGGAGATTTATGAAAGCAGCATTTTTTGATATAGATGGAACTATATACAGAGATTCTCTTTTAACAGAGCATTTTAAAAGGTTGATAAAATATGAATTAATAGACCCCAGACAGTGGGAGAACAAGGTGAAAGACCTGTATACTCAATGGGATATGAGGAAAGGGGGCTATGATGCTTACCTGTTGGGATTGGTAGACAGCTATGTAGAAGCTATCCAAAATATAACGGTGGAACAAAATGAGTTTGTAGCCAATCAAGTAATGGATGTAAAGGCAGGAAGAGTATATAAATATACCAGAGACAGGGTGAAATGGCATAGAGCACAGGGGCATAAAGTTATATTTATCTCTGGAAGTCCGGAATTTTTGGTGTCGAAGATGGCAAAAAAATATGGAGCAGATGATTATTGCGGGACAATTTATCACGATGACGGGGAAAAATTTACAGGAGAAACTACCCCCATGTGGGATTCAGTCAGCAAGCAGAAAGCTATCGATAAATTTGTAGAAAAATATAATCTAAACTTAGAAGAATCTTATGCTTATGGAGATACCAATGGTGATCTGACTATGATGAAATCGGTAGGACATCCAATTACAATTAATCCGGCTAAGGGACTTTTGGAGAATATTCAAAATGATGAAAAATTAAAGGGAAAAATCCAGATTATTGTGGAAAGAAAAGATGTTATCTATAAACTTAGTTCAGATGTAGAGATATATGAATGCTCATTTATCGAGGACTGGGAAGAGGAATAAATTATGAATGATATAAACTTGTTTACACCCTTAAAAATAAAAGGCCTTACCCTGAAAAACCGAATAGTTTTACCTCCTATGGTAAGATTCAGTCTGATAGGTAAGGATGGACATGTTACCGATGAATTGGTGGACTGGTATGAGGAGATAGCCGTAGGAGGAGTCGGAATGATAATTCTAGAAGCTGCCTGTGTGGCCGAAGATGGTAAGCTGAGGGAGAATCAGATTGGTATATGGGACGATACCTTTATACCCGGGTTGACAAAAATAGCAGATGCTTGCAGAAAGCATAAGACTCCTACTCTTATCCAGCTTCATCACGCCGGGTTTAAAGAGAAAATTTCTACGATATCTGAAGAAAAATTAGATGGAATATTAGAGGAATTTATCGCAGCCTTTCACAGGGCAAAAAAATGCGGGTTTGACGGGATAGAGATCCACGGTGCTCATACCTATCTTATATCACAGCTTCATTCTAAACTGTGGAATAAAAGGACAGATAAATATGGTGATAGACTATATTTTACTCGTCAATTGATAAAAAAAACAAAGGATATCTTTGATGATAACTTTATATTGGGGATAAGAATAGGGGGGAATGAACCTACCTTAAAAGACGGAATACAAATTGCAAAAGAAGTGGAAAAAGCCGGTGTAGATCTGATCCATGTATCCAGCGGAGTTCCTGATCCCAGCTTTAAACAGGATCGGAAGATAGAGATGCCGGTTGATTTTCCCCTTGACTGGGTAGTATATCTGGGAGTGGAGATAAAAAAACATATAAAAATACCTGTAATTGCTGTAAGAGCTATAAAAAAAGAGGGAGAAGCCAGTTATTTAGTTGAAAATAATTTGGTGGATCTGGTAGCCGTTGGAAGGGCAATGATCTCCAGACCTCACTGGATATCTTGGGCTAAGAAAAAATATAGGTTCAGAAAAAATACCAATGGGAGGCTGTTATGAATGATTTTTATAAAAATATATTAGATGCTTTAAACATAGATAGCAGCTATGAAAAATTTATTATATTAATCTTAATAACCCTTACAACTGTAATCATCGCTGTAATAATGCATTTTATTACCACTTATATTACAAAGCATCATTTGTTTAAAATTATTAAAAAAAGTGAAACTAAATGGGATGACTATATGATGGAAAGTGGATTGTTTAAATATTTAAATGCCCTTGTTCCATTGATTGTATTTCAGATTTTTCTGAGTAAGCTGGATTTTTACGAGATATTTTTTGATAAGATCATTAAAATATGTATTGTTATAATATTTGTACTTATAGCCAATGCTATTTTAGAAGTATTAGGTGATATTTATTCTACATATAATATTTCCAAGAGAAAACCAATTAAAAGTTATTTGCAGGTGGCTAGTTTACTGGTAGCTGTTGTTGCTATAACAATATCTATCGGTATCCTTTTAAACAGGTCGCCGGTGGTAATTCTCAGCGGAATAGGTGCCATGACTGCTGTAATTATGCTGATTTTCAAAGATGCTATCTTAGGTTTTGTTGCCAGTATACAATTGGCTGCCAACAATATGGTATCCATTGGAGACTGGATAGAGATGCCGGGGCAGAGTGCCGATGGAGATGTAGTGGAGATAAATTTAACCAATGTAAAAGTTCAAAATTTTGATAAAACTATCACAACTATACCTAGTTATGCTCTGATCAGCAACTCATTTCGTAATTGGAAGGGGATGCAGTCAGCCGGTAGCAGGAGGATAAAGAGATCTATATTTTTAGACAGTAACAGTGTAAAATTTTTATCTTTAGAAGAAGTGAAGAAATATAAAAAAATTGATCTTTTAAAAGGTTATATTGAAAAGAAGGAAAAAGAGATAGAAAAATCTAATAGCAATAAAAATATTGATAAAACGCCTGTCAATGGCAGAAGGCTTACAAATATTGGTATGTTTAGAGCTTATGTGGAATTATATCTGAAAAACAGCCCCTATATCAATCAGGATTTGACCCTATTAGTCAGACAGCAGGAACCTACATTTCAAGGGATTCCGTTGGAAATTTATTGTTTTGCAAAAACAATTATCTGGCAGGAATACGAAGGAATACAATCGGATTTATTTGAGCATCTGATACCGGTAATCCGTGAATTTGATCTGGCTATATTCCAAAATCCTACTGGAAATGATTTTAGGACATTAATAAAATAAGGGGCTGTGGCCTCTTTTTTTGTTAAAAATAAAAGAAATAATTTTTTGGATATAAACTATAGTATACTTGAAATAAGAGAAAAAATAAAGTTTGCTTTTATAGTTGTAGAGGGATTAGATTATAACAGAGGAGAGATAAAATGAAGAGCGAAAAAGAAAAGATGTTGGCTGGGGAGCTGTATTTTGCTGGGGATCAAAATCTGGTGGATGACAGGCTT
>JAUXGP010000153.1 GCA_030621995.1 Psychrilyobacter sp. | reverse complement strand
TGGATACGCTCGAGTTTGAAATTCCTGTTTGCCTGCCGAAGATTACAATATGCCGTCAGGTATAAATTATGTTTCTATATCAGGTTTTGAGCAATAAATTCCTAAAAACACATTTAACACAAGAAAAATCTATTCTGATAATTGGAGAAAATGAAAAAAAACCGGAAGCATTAAAACTTATAGAGGAGAGTAAAGACTATAAGGAAACTTACCACTTGGTGAAAAATGATCCATCTCTATCAGATGAAGAGAGTTTTATGAATTTTATAAGGGGGGAAAAAATTCAAGAGATCTTGGTGCTGGATAAAGATTTAGAGAAACGGGTAGTAACCAATATATTAAATGTAAAGGTAGTAGGAGTTAAGATCTATAATTATTATGAATTCTTTGAATATATAAGAGGGCAGCTTCATTTAGAGGAGTTAGATGAAAAGAAACTCTTATTTGATCATGGATTTGATGTATACCACAATCAATTTCAAAAACAATTAAAGAGAACCGTAGATATAATTTTAGCTGTATCGGTGGCCATAGCAGTAGCTCCAGTTGTAGTGATAGCTGCAATAATTGTAAGGTTGGAATCCAAAGGACCTATATTGTTTAAGCAGGATAGGATGGGAGAGGGTAACAAGGTGTTTAAGATGATTAAATTTCGTTCAATGAAGTTACATGATGAAAATGCCTACTCAAAATATGCAGGGAAGACTGATTCCAGAATAACTAACTTTGGAAAAATAATGAGAAAAACCAGGATAGATGAACTGCCACAGCTTTGGAATGTTATCAAGGGAGAGATGAGTTTTGTAGGACCACGGGCTGAGTGGGTAAAATTAGCCAATGAATATGAAAAAAACATCTCTTTTTTCCCGCTTCGACACACAGTCAGACCAGGGCTCACAGGCTGGGCTCAGGTAAACTATCCGTATGGAGCTTCGGAAGACGATATGAAAAAAAAATTGATGTACGATCTTTATTATGTAAAACATCAGACTGCAGGGATAGATTTGGTTATTCTTTTGAAAACAGCCAGTGTAGTATTTCTAGGGAAGGGGCAATAATATGAAGAAAAAAAATGGGATAGGAGAGAAAAAAAAGATAGGAATGGTAGTAAATGAAGCTTGGAATATGTACAACTTTAGGGGTGGACTGCTAAAAAAGCTGATATCTGAGGGCTATGAAGTTGTTGTTATTGCTCCTACAGATAAATTTGATGAAAAATTAAGAAATTTGGGAGCCAGGGTAGTAGATGTTGAGATAAATTCCAAGGGGACCAATCCAATAGAAGATTTAAAATTGATATTTGCCCTCCGTAAGATATATAAGAGGGAAAAATTAGACATAGTTTTCAACTATACTATAAAACCGATAATCTACGGGACTATTGCTGCCAAACTCGCTGGAATCATACCAATAGCTGTGACAACAGGTCTGGGGTATGCATTTATAAAGGAGGGGAAAGTAACCAGGGTAGTTGAAAAACTATACAGATTTTCCCTTAAATTTGCTGAGGAAGTCTGGTTTTTAAATGAAAATGACAAGAAGGTGTTTTTAGAAAGAAAATTAGTGGATCAGAGTAAAACATTTGTCTTAAATGGAGAGGGGATCGATACCGATCATTTTAAACCTCTTAAAAAAACAAGATCAGATGATAAAATCAAATTTTTGATGATAGCCAGAGCTCTCTGGGATAAAGGGGTAAAGGAATATTGTGAGGCGGCCAAGATTATAAAATCTAAACATAGGGATAAAGAGATAGAATTTCTGTTTTTGGGGAAGATAGGGGTACCCAATCCATCCGCTGTTCCCAGAAAATACATGGAAAAATACCAGGATGAGGGGATAATCAACTACCTGGGAGTGGTAGATGATGTAACTGCAGTAATTGAGGAGTCCTCTTGCTTTGTACTGCCCTCATACAGGGAAGGAATCTCCAGAGTAATTATGGAAAATGCATCTATGGGTAAACCTGTAATAGCTGCAGATGTTCCCGGATGTCGTGAATTGGTAGATGATGGGAAAACGGGATACCTTTGTACACCTGGGGAGTCTAAAGATCTGGCTCAGAAACTGGAGTGGTTTATCAACCTGCCTGAAGAAAGGAAGCAGAAGGCCGGGAAATTAGGGAGACAGAAGATGATAGATGAATTCTCTGAAAAACTGGTCGTAGGAGTATACTTAGATAAGTTGAAAAAATGGCTTAATTGATCTTTATATTTAAAACTAAAATAACCAAACTAGGTTCTGTAAATCTAGTTTGGTTATTTTTTATTGTTATTATATCTTAGTATTTAAAGCTTCCTTTAGTGTATTTTCTTGCAATCGTAGGCAGGATAAATCCTAAACCTACTAGAACTACAGGTGTTAAAATATTTGAAATCAAATCTTTCCTAATCTAGTCAACTTTTGGAGGGTATGATATAATGGAGATAAATATAATCGAAAATTAAACCTTACCCTCCCTCTTTCAATTTAGAAGAGGGAGAAAGGGAACTATTGTTGCTTTGGTTTTTTCTGATTTAGGAGGAACCATAAAAAGGATGAGGTTTTAAATTACATATGGAGGAGAATTATGAATAAAAATTGTGAGATATTAGATACAGAAAATACAGATTTAAACGGATTTGAGAGCCGTGGAAAGATGGCCACTGACAGCTTGAGAAAAACCTATAGAAAAAAAATATGGAGTAAATTTGTCAAAGCTATAAAGGATTTTGACCTGATTGAAGACGGAGATAAGATAGCTGTGGGAGTATCAGGTGGTAAGGACAGTCTGCTGCTTTGTAAGTTATTTCAGGAGTTAGCCAAGGATAGAACTAAAAACTTTGAGGTGAAATTCATCTCTATGAATCCAGGATTTGGATCTATGGATATAGACCAGTTTGAAAAAAACTTGGAGGAATTGGAGATCCCGTGTGAGATATTTGATGCCAATGTATGGGAAGTAGCCTTTAAAGAAAATCCGGAAAACCCTTGTTTTTTATGTGCAAAGATGAGAAGGGGAGTACTGTATAAAAAAGTGGAGGAGTTAGGGTGCAATAAATTAGCTCTGGGACATCATTTTGACGATGTGATAGAGACTACTATGATAAATATGTTTTATGCCGGGACTATAAAAACTATGATCCCCAAGGTGAGTTCTACCAGTGGAAAACTATCTGTAATCAGACCGCTGGTATACATAAAAGAGTCTGAAATAATCAATTTTACCAAAAGGAACGGGATAAAACCAATGAGCTGCGGGTGTCCTGTTGAAGATGAAAAAACAGATTCTAAGAGAGCTGAAATAAAAAAATTATTAGAAGATTTAGAAGCAAAAAATCCAAATATAAAGCAGAGTATATTTAACTCTATGAAAAATATAAATCTAGATTATGTGCTGGGTTACACAAGGGGAAATAAGAAAAAATAAGAACCCCCTCTAAATCTCCCCCTTTGAATAAATGGGGAGACTTTCAAGTAGAGAATAATTGTTTTATTGATTAGGCTGGAGAGAAAAAAAGGAGAATTTATGAAAATAGAAAAAATTGAAGAATTAGATGGTCTGAAATTTGAAAATTTTAGATTCGAAATAATAGAAGATGAATTGATTATAAAAAATATAGGGGAAAAATATGAGATAAAGTTCCCTTTAAATGATAAAAGAAGGACAAAAATTGCCGAATCCATAGAAAAACTTACAGGTTTAAAGTTGAGTTTTACAAAGTTGGATGGGAGGGAGATCATATCATACATTGAATCCAAGGGGTTCGATAAGAGTATCTGGAGTCTGGCTGGGAAGGCTATGTGTGATTATAAGATGATAGAGGAGGAGGACAGGATAGCTGTAGGAGTATCTGGCGGTAAGGATAGTCTTGCCCTCCTAAATATATTAGTTCGTGTAAAGATGATAACCAGGGTGAATTTCGAGATAATTCCCATCCACATCCATCCCAAGCAAAAAAGTATTGCAACAAATGAAATTGAAGATTACTGCAAATTTTTAGGTTTGGAACTAATCGTGGAGGAAACCAATCTGGAGGATATCCTGTTTGGAGAGGATAAGATGAAAAATCCCTGTTTTATGTGTGGACGTATGAGGAGAGGGATCCTCTATAGATTGATGAAGGAAAAAAATATAAATAAATTAGCCCTGGGACACCATAAGGATGATATTATCGAGACATTTTTACTCAATACCTTTTATCAGGGGAATTTAGGAGTGATGAAACCTAAATATATGTCAAAGGAACATGGGGTAGAAGTTATCAGACCCATGGCATATATAGAGGAAAGCACCATAATTAGATATGCTCGCAGGATAAAACTCCCAATATTGAAATCTGAATGTGAGTATGAGACAAGTAAAGATTCCAAGAGATTGGAAGTAAAGGAAATGATAGAGGAATTGAGTAAAAAAAGTGAAAATATTAGGAGTGTAATTTTTAATAGTATAAAGTCATTATTGAAAGACTAGGTTATTTATCAAATCAGAAAAAGAGGTATTTTCTAGTTATAAAAAATACCTCTTTTAAAATTACTTATTACTTATTATTTGTCCAGCCTTTATCTCGTCTAATCTAGCTTTGACTGTATCTACAAACCACTTTCTGTCTTTAGGGTTTTCCTTGATATCTACGTTATCCACATTGATTCTCAAGATATTTGAAAGATTATAAGAATTAAAATAACTTTCATAATTTTGATTCAAACTTTCCCAATAAGACCTGGGAACGATTTTTTCATAGTCTCTGCCCCTTGTACAGATCTTATCGATAGC
>JAUXGP010000121.1 GCA_030621995.1 Psychrilyobacter sp. | reverse complement strand
TTTATTATTCTATAGTTTTTTAAATATCCTTTAAATTTATAGATATGGATTTTCTTTAGCTAGATGATTTTGAACATAGTCCTTTATTCCCTCTTCCAATGTATGGAATTTCTCTGTGTATCCCGCTGACTTTAATTTTTTCATCTCTGCACAAGTGTAATATTGGTATCTCCCTCTAAGATCTTCCGGCATTGGTACATATTCTATAACTTTAGATTCTTCCAATGAATAGTCATCTGCACCTGCTCTTATTGCATTTAATGCAAGATCTTTAAAACTTCTGGCAACTCCGGTTCCTATATTATAGATCCCTGATTTTCCACTACTCTCTACAAAGAACTTCAATACCTTTACCACATCTTTTATATAAACAAAGTCCCTCAACTGGCCTCCATCTTCATATTCAGCCTTATGAGATTTAAATAATTTTACAACTCCGTCTTTTTTATATTGATTGAAAGCATGAAATACCATGGATGCCATTCTGTCTTTATGGTACTCCTGAGGTCCATATACGTTAAAAAACTTTATTCCAACCCATTGTTTGGGAGTTTCTTCCTGCTTAAATGCCCAGTCATCAAAGAATTTTTTAGAGTATCCATATTTATTCAATGGTTTTAATTTCTTTAACTCCTCAGGGCTTACATCGTCATTGTATCCCAATTCTCCCAATCCATAAGTGGCAGCAGATGAAGCATAGATATAGTTTATATCTCTTGTCGTACAGAATTCCCACAATTTTTTAGTATATTCATAGTTATTCTCCATCAAGAAATCCATATCTGTTTCAGTGGTTGCAGAACATGCTCCCATATGCACCACTGCCGTTATTTTCTCTGCATTTTTCTCAACAGACAGCCATTCAAACAGATCATTTTTATGTATCCAGTCATAGTAATCTCTGTCCCTTATATTCAACCACTTATCTTCTTTTTCCAATTCCCCGGATAAGATGATGTCATTTCTTCCGCCTTCATTTAATTCCCAAGTTAATGCACTGGCAATAAACCCACATGCTCCTGTAATCAGTATCATACTCCTAAACCTCCAATTATTTTAGTTTTAGATTTTTTTATAACCCAATTTTAACATAATTATATGTAGATGAGCAAGAAAACTCATTTATTTCAACCTTATCTTTTGAGAATATGACCTTATAAAAAAATATTTAAGTCATTGTAATTGCACATATAATTGTGCAAGAAAATAAACGATTAATAAAAAAACATTAGAAAGATTGAATGTTTGACACAGTATATTTAATGTGCTAGTATTATTTTAAAGATGTTTATAATCAACATAATTTAGGAGGGGTTTTAATGAGTAAAGTTATATATACCGACGAGGCTAGTTTCGATACTGTTATCCAAGATGGGATTGTTTTAGTTGACTTTTATGCTGACTGGTGTGGTCCTTGTAAGATGTTAGCTCCAATTTTAGATGAATTATCCGAAGAAGTTACTGCTAAGATCGTTAAAATAAACGTGGATGATAATCCAGGATTATCTCAAAAATACGGTGTTAGAAGTATCCCTACTATGATAGCTTTCAAAAACGGTGAGGTTGTAGATCAAATAATTGGTCTGGTTCAAAAAGGTGCTTTAACTGAAAAATTAAATTCATATTAAGAGTGAGGGTCTTCGGACCCTTTTTTTTATCCCTTTCTATAGTTAAAATCATAGGAATTTATGTTATACTTTATTTACTATAATGGAAAAAATTTGCTTAAAATTAGGGGAGACATGATGATATGAAAAATTTGAATTCAAAGTCCCTTGCTATCCTCCTATTTTGTGTTGTTCAAATATCCTTTGGTGCAGAGGAACCAGGATTTAGAAATGACCTAAATAAAGCGGCTTCAGCAGGGCTTTTTTCGACTGTAAATGATATAAGTAAAGTTAGCAGCTCCAGTGATGGCGCTGCTATCTCCAGTGAAAGCCTGGTTATCGATACAAAAAATGATACCCTGACAGCTGATGGAGGGGTAAAGTTTCAATACCAAGGATTAAAACTCCAAGCTTTCGGGTTTAAAAGGGATAAGGAATCAAATATAGTTACTGCTACCGGAGATGTCAGGATCGAGATGGGAGACGGCTCTAACCAGGCCAGGATCGATTCCCACAAGACCCTTCTTTCCTTGGACAGCAGTATTTTAAAATACTATGACAGTGTATCCTATATGGAAGTAGGTGCCGTAACCGGTGCTAGAGCCCCCAATGACAGAATATACTTTGGTGGAGAAGTAGGAGAGTATAATGAAGAAGCTTTCACCCTGAAAAATGCCTGGTTTACTACTGATTTTAGTATCTTAGAAACCGGAGATTATAAGAAGGGAGGATATTACCTTGAGGCTAAAAAATTAAAAATTGTACCGGATAATAAGGCTGAATTTCAAGATGTAGACCTGTATATTAATGACTATAAGGTAGGATGGTTTCCTTGGTATGCTGTAAATATCAGACAAGGTTCTAAGGTTCCCTTGTTTCCAGAATGGGGAGATAAAACCGATTATGGATTTTATATCACTAGCGGTATAAACTATGGAGACAATAAAAGTAAATACTTCAAAGGCGGGATAGCTCCTAAATTTGCTGATAAGCTGGGATTCTTAGTTGGAAGATTTGAAAACTGGTATGATCTGGGCAATTATGGACAGGGATTAGTTACTGCTGACGACCTGCTGGTGGTAAAAAAAGACAGCTCCATCGATGACAGGTGGGATTTAAATGCTGTTCATGAATATAAGAATGATAAAGGTTACTTAAAATTAGGACTGCAGAGTACAACGGTAAATAAGATCAAAGCTCTGGAAGATTACAGAGATGATTTGGAAAGAGCTGGTTACTACGATGATAAAGAAAGAGACGATGGTGAAGCCATTAATTTTGTTACTTTAGATTCTGAGTTTAAAAATATTGGGGAAAGAAATGATATCACCCTGCATTCTAAGGTTAAGATGTTAGCCGGAGGAGAGGATGCATACAGGCAATTGGTTGATGATCGTATGGATGATGCCTCTTTTGGTTCGGAGTTAGATCATAAGTTATATACCGATCTTGGCTTTACCCAAGATAACGATGATTATATGATATCTGCATACTATGACTATATGAAAGATTTAGACCCTGGTTCTACATCTAAGGAAGATGATGATCAGTCCAGGCGTGAGAACTTTGGGTTTGCTTTCAACCTAAAGGAAGCTAAGATCGATTTTGCCTACGATCATGAGAGCGGCGATAAACTACGTAAACTCAGGTCTTGGGAACGCAGCCCGGATTTAGAGGATATCGTAAAAGTTCAAGGCGGGACCCTCAACTATGTTCCCTGGTCTGTATATGAATACGATAAAGATGACAGTGATAAGATCAAACTGCACTTAGGAGAGTATGACCTGGGCAGCAGCGGGGTAACATATAAGGTTAAGTTTGACAGCCTTCGATCAGAAAAAGAGCTAAACCTAGACAATGATCCATTTAGAGAGACAGCAACTTCTAATAACCCTAACCTAAACAAAAGGGACCAGCAGTATAACAAGGAAGAAAATATAATCTACAATAAAAATAGTGAAGATAAGGTCGCAACCGAGTTTTTCTATGACCAATACAGATTGGAACTTACCTTCGGACACTCCAAAGAAGAAATTTGGGACAGGGAAGGTATATATAATTACAATGAATTAGAGGAAAATGATGCCTATAATATTTATATCAATGAATCTGATTTTGCCCAAATTGAACTGGAAGATAAAAGGCTTAACTTAGGTTATCTGGGGGAAGCAGGATTAAAATATAATCTGAGATATGACAGTTATACCAAAGGATATGACACTTATTCCGGTAATAACAGCGGCGGAGACTCCTCCCTGCGGCACCAGGTCGACTTCAATCATAAACTGACTCTGTTTGACAATACCAACAATCATTTTAGAAACCTTGACTTTAAATTAGGCAATGAATTTAATTATTTTGGTCAAATCTACTCCTACGACAATGGAAGCCGTAATGGTGATTCCGCATATAACGGGCAGATCAGGTTAAAAAACAAGGATAGTATCAATGAATTCAAAGACAAGGTTACATTAGATCTCGGAAATACTACAACTATCTATAGTGCCGGATATAAACA
Organism: Psychrilyobacter sp.; assembly: GCA_030621995.1. Lineage (GTDB taxonomy): Bacteria > Fusobacteriota > Fusobacteriia > Fusobacteriales > Fusobacteriaceae > Psychrilyobacter. The sequence goes on along the minus strand of JAUXGP010000121.1, from coordinate 1,672 downwards.
GAGTAATGATGGATTTGACAGAGATGTGAAAAGAGGAGACCTGTTTACCAACAATATAGATTTCTTGGTCAACGATGAAAAAAAATTAAATCTATACTATGATCTGGATAAAAGATATACCCGTGGGGAACTTACCGATAACGGATATACCTTTGACGATGAATATAATGACCTGACCAGCAATAAATTTGGTGGTAGTTATTATATAAATGAAGATTATAGATTTTATTATGGACATGAAAAAATCGATTATACCTTAATGGAGTCTCAAAATAATAATCCTTCTAAACCAAATAATATTTATAGTTCCGCTAATGAAAAGGTATCGGAAACTACCTATGGATTGGAGATAAAAGATGATTTGGATGAGTATAACCTTACCTATACCCATGCTTCCGATAAGAGAACAGATAACAACTTAGAGACTTTAAGTGTTAAAAATGACCTTATCGGTGCCAGCTATTTAAATGGTGGAGAGGTGGAACACTTCTACCGTGCTACCTATGGAATCTATCAGTACGGACCATCCCAGGGATTAAAAGATTATTCTGCAGACCAACTTTCATTTAGATATGAATACAGGGATAAGAGGTTTACTGATGAAGAACTCAGAAGTTATGCAGCAGCTGAATATAATAAAAATTCATTGGAGATTACACCAGCTGAAATAAGCAGGGTAAAACAAATCTTAAATGAACGAAATGACAATCAACTGGACTTTAGTTTAAACTCTATTATGTCTGAGGAGATGAATCGTCCTGAATACAAAAAATACTTCACTCTTTCCCTCATGGCGAAAGTACACAGGGAAGCCTACAACCAGACCAATGATTTCTTTGGAAGTTTAAAGGAATTAGAAGGAGATATTTATGGTTCATATAAAAGATTTGGTCTGGGATACAAATATCGTGAAGAAGCCAACTTTAACAGCAGTTATAACAGGGACATCACCAAGCAGGAGCATGAATTCAGGCTCCGAGCCGGTATAGGTAAACCCAGCCAGGGATGGAATATAAAGTTATCATATAAAACCGAAATTAACGGCGAAGATGAATACGGTATCTATCTTGGAAAGGAGATGGGATACTATGAATGGTCTGTCGGGTATACCAAAGATTACGACAGAACTACAAAGTCATATGATGATCGTTTAGCTGTACAATTCACTCTGCTTACATTCCCAACAAATCCTCTCTTCGGAATCGGATACAAGGATAAAGATGGAAGCATGAGCCCTAATCTATGGCTTGGTAGTGGTGTAAAAGTAGATGAGCCAAACAATTAACAGACTTTTTGACATTTTGAACTAAACATGTTAAAATTTTCAGATAATAATATTTCAGTAGGAGCATAGACTATGAGATTACTTACCACCACAACGGATACTTTTATTTAGGATTTGTAAATATACAGATCTTATTTCCCTTGTAAAAATATAAGTTTTGTATCTGTCTGGAATGAAAAAATATTTAACCCATCTAGATGATACTCTAGGTGGGTTCTTTTTTGTAAAAAAATTAAATTATATAAAAAAATTGAGGAGTGATGTAAAGATGATTAAGATAACTTTACCAAGCGGGGATATCAAAGAATTCGATAGCCCGGTTAATATGTTTCAAATTGCCAAAAGTATAAGCAACTCACTGGCTAAAAATGCCGTAGCGGCTAAAGT
>JAUXGP010000160.1 GCA_030621995.1 Psychrilyobacter sp. | reverse complement strand
GCAAAAAAAATACAGGGAAAGGGAAGGGCTGTTTTTAGCTGAAGGTCATAAATTTTTGGATTTTTCTGCCCCTCCTAAATATATTATCTTACGTGACGGTGAGGAGGATAATTATCCTCATGTAGACAACTTTAACTGTAAGAAATATATATACAGTGATACCTTATTCAATGACATTTCAACACAAGAAAATTCACAAGGTATAATTTTAATCTATGATTTTTTGAATAATTCTATGGAAAATTTAGGTGAAAATATAGTGGTTTTAGATCGTATACAGGATCCTGGAAACCTGGGTACGATCATCAGGCTGATCGATGCAGTTGGGTTTAAAGATATCATACTAACTACCGGAAGTGTTGATATATATAATGATAAGAGTGTTAGAAGCAGCATGGGTTCGTTATTTAATCTGAATATAAACTATCTGTCCGAAGAGAAACTTATAGAATTTTTAAAATTAAATGATTATCATATTCTATCCAGCGGATTAACAAATGAAAGTGTAAATTATAACAAGGTGAAGTTAAAAAATAAAAATGCAATAGTTTTTGGAAATGAAGGACAGGGAGTATCTGAAGATATATTAAACATAAGTGATGAGATCGTAAAAATACCGATATATGGAAGTGCGGAATCACTCAATGTAGGAGTGGCTACTGGAATTATATTGTATAAAGTCAAAGAGATTTTGGAGGAATATGAGATATAAGCATATAAAAAAAGATAAGGTCTTTGAGAATAAACATTTTGTGATATATGAGGAGGATCTCATTCTACCCAATGGAAATAAAGTTAGATGGACCTTCTTAAAGAATTATATAGCTGTAGGGGTCATTGCGTTTACCCCAGAGGGGAAACTTTTATTGGTTAAACAGTACAGGCCGGCTTTAAAACAAGAATTGGTCGAGATACCAGCCGGGCTGGTAGATCCTGGTGAGGATGTAGAAAAAGCTGCCATGAGAGAGCTGGAGGAGGAAACCGGGTATAGAGCGAAAAAAATTACCAAAGTATGTGAATATTTTAGGAGTCCGGGGCTCTCTTCATCAAAGATGTATATCTATATCGCTGAAGATTTAGTTAAGACAGACCAGAATTTGGATGAGGATGAGTTTTTAGAAGTTTTAGAGATTGATGTAGAAGAGATAGATGAAATATTAAAAACACCCTTAGACGGGAAGACCCTCTATGCACTTAACTATATAAAATCAAACTTAAAGAAGTAGCCTGTTTTTTAGGGCTATTTTTTTGTGGGGAAAAAATAAATTAAAATTATGGTATAATAGAGGAAAGGTAACCAATAATATTCAGAGATAAAAAACGTTTTTTGACACGAATCACACAAATGATATACGAGTATTAAATTTTCTTATAATTAGAAAATTTAAATGTATAATCTAATTTTAACAGATAAAGACTTTTAATAGACTTATATAATCTCTGAAAAAAAATTGACTTTAATTAGAATTAATTAGTGTAGATTAATGACTAAAAGAAAAAGTAAGGAGAATTAAAAGATGAGATTAGATAAATATTTAACTGAATGTGGATTAGGCAGTAGAAGTGATGTAAAAAAAATATTAAAAACTAGAGGAATTAAGGTCAACGGAAAAATAGAATTTTCTCCTAAATTTAATGTTTCTACTGCTGATGAGATCTTATACAAGGATGAAATGATAGAATATAAGGCCGCAAGATATTATATTATGAATAAACCTGCTGGATATATTACAGCAACGGAAGACAAAAAACATAAAACTGTTATGGAAATTTTCCCGGAGTGGGTAATTCAAAAGAATCTATTTCCTGTGGGAAGACTGGATAAGGATACAGAGGGGTTATTACTTTTTACAAATGACGGGCCTATCTCCCATGAACTGCTGTCTCCTAAAAAACATGTGGATAAAATTTATTATGTAGAAGCTGAAAAAAATATTACAGATGAAGATATGAAGAAGTTGGAATCAGGAGTAGATATAGGTGGCTATATGACTAAACCATCCAAGTGTGAGAGAGTGGATGAAAATAAGATAAATCTCACTATAAGTGAGGGAAGGTTTCATCAAGTTAAGAAAATGCTGCATGCAGTGGATAATTGTGTGACATATTTAAAGAGGATTAAATTTGCTGATTTAGAATTAGGAGATATGGAAATTGGAGAGGTCAGAGAAATCACTGTGGAGGAGATCCTATGAAGTTTTTAATAGACCTGCATACCCACACAAATACCACACCCCATGCATACAGTTCCTTGGAAGAAAATATCAGAGCCGGTAAGGAAAAAGGAATTAAGATTATCGCCAACACCATGCATGGTCCTTATCTTCAAGATTCCCCCCATTGGTGGGCAATAGCCAACCAAAGAACATTACCGGATTATGTAGACGGGATAAGAGTATTAAAAAGTGTAGAAGCCAATGTGATAAATATAGATGGCGAATTAGATATAAATGATAAGATAATCGAAATTTGTGATATTGTCATAGGAGGATTCCACAGTATTCCTGAATATGGGAATACCGGCGATATAGATAAAAACACCAAAGCCATTATAAATGTTATACAAAATAATGTGGTAGATATCCTAGTTCATTTGGGGAACCCAGAGTTTCCAATAGATTATGAAAGGGTAGTTGTTGCAGCAAAAAAACATAATGTAGCTATAGAAATTAACAATGGATCCCTGACTACCAGCAGAGCTGGATCAAGACCGAATTGTGAAAAGATAATGGAATTTGCTTTTAAACATAAACCATATATTTCTTTAGGAAGTGATGCACATTTTTCTACTCTTATCGGTGAATTCACTGAAGCTATAAAATTAATAGGAGACTACGACAAAGAATTAATCTTAAATACAAACGAAGATAAATTAAAGGAATTTTTAAACCTTAGAGGTAAAAATATATAGAGGTGATAGAGATGAAAAAAATGATTGTATTTACTTTTTTAGCCATTACAATTTTGACTTATTCAGAGATAAAGGAAATAGTGAAGGATGCTAAAGGCAATAACATTGTGTTGATGAAAGATAAAACCTGGGAATTAGAAAAAGAATTCGAGAGTATAAAAGAGTTTGAAAGTAAGGTGAAGTTATCCAATGTTGAGGTTTCTGCTAAAAGAAGTGATGGAAGAAGTCTTACAGGAAGTGTTACCAATCAAAGTAGAAAAACATTAGAATATGTTACCTATAATGTAAAATGGAAAATTGATGGCCAGTATTCTATTTTGAGGACGTTTACCATAAAAGATCTGAGTTACAGACAAACTAAAGAATTTAATAAAAGAATTAAGTTAGAGGGGATTTCAGGCAGAGATTATAAAATTGAAGTTTTTGATTTTAAATGGGCAAACTAAAGAATTTAATAAAAAAGCAACATGATGTTGCATCCGGTTAGTCATATTCCAAGTTTTTATAAACTTTAATTTAATTAATAAATTTTATAAATTCCTGGATAATAAAAAAACCTCTAAAAAATAACATTTTCGTATAGTTGTTGAATTAGAGGTTTCTTATTTTATCTGCCTGTACTACCATCTTCAAACGTTTATATGAACAATACAAAGTGTTTCTATATGCAAAATAATAGGACTTTAGGAGGAGTTATGGAGTTAGTCAAAAAAGATACCAGTTTATCGATTCCGAAAAAACGGAGGAGAAACCGAGAGAATAGCGGGACAATATTTTCCATCTATAAGTCTGAAAAAACTTTAAAAGACTATATGTTTCACTTGAATGATTTTTTAAAATATATATACGAATATGATGGAGATTTGAACCCTGATGAAACAATGAAGATGATGAACAATATTGAAAAAGAAGATATAGAAGACTATTTGAAACATCTCCTCCATGAGAGGGAATTAAAAAAGAGTTCTATCAATAAGATCATATCTTCCCTCAAGAGTTTATATAAGGAATTGGAAAAGAACGGCTATAACAACCCGTTTAAATATATTCCGTTGTTCAAAACAACCAAGCATAATTTAGATAACGTTCTTAAACTTTCCTATGAAGAGTTAAAGGAGATTATCTTAAATTTTTGTGTTGTGGACGATAAAAGTTTTAGAGATTTAGTTATTTTATATACTCTTTTTTATACTGGGATGAGAAGTTCTGAACTGATAAATTTAAAATATGATGATATCATTGAAAGACAGGGCAGTATCGTTTTGAGGCTGAAGGAGACAAAAAGTGGAAAAGAACAGTATAAACCCCTCCACGATGAATGTTATAAGAAAATAATGGAATTTAAAAATTACATCATGAAGCTGTATAAAATAAGTTTGGAGGAGATTTTAGACCACTATATATTTTCAAAAACATTCCTCCCTAACCAAAAAATGTCCTATAATAATTTGTATAGAATTATAAAAAATAAAGGACTTACCATAGGGAAGGAAATCTCTCCTCATAATATCAGACATACTGTTGCTACAGAACTGTCATTGCGTGGTGCAGATATTTTGGAAATACGTGATTTTTTAGGCCATGCTGACACCAAGGTTACCGAAGTATATATCAACGCAAAGAATATATTAGAAAAAAGAGCTATCACCAAATTACCCAAGTTAATTTGAGGATAGCTTCTCTTTTGCTCAAGTATATTATTCCAGCTAATTATTAACACAAGGCATAATCCT
>JAUXGP010000223.1 GCA_030621995.1 Psychrilyobacter sp. | reverse complement strand
GGTAAAAATAGAGCCACGGCTTATGAAATATGTTGTGGAAAAGGGCAGAATTACATTGGACGGAGCCAGTCTGACTGTAGTAGATTTTGGAGATGATTTCTTGAGTGTATCCTTGATCCCCCATACCCAGGAGATGATAACTTTAGGGAGTAAAAGTGTAGGACATTACCTCAATGTCGAGACCGATCTGATCGGGAAATATGTAGAGAGGATGATGAACTTTAAGGAAAAACCTAAGGCTGAGAAAAAAAGTAATATCACAGAAGGTTTTTTAGCTGAAAACGGATTTTATTAACCCTCTTCTTCTGATGTTTCTCCCTATCAGGGAGAAACAAAGCTTAATAAAAGGTCTTTCTCCCGATTGACGAGTACGAAAAAATTATATTTAGTAAATATGATTTTTTCGATGTCAAGGGAGAGAGTGCCAAAAGGCAAGAGAGGGTGATTTTTTTAAATGGGAGGATAAAAAATGTTAGATAATATAAAAGATGCAATTGAAGATATAAAACTGGGAAAGATGATAATCGTGGTAGACGATGAAGACAGGGAAAATGAAGGGGACATAGTAATGGCAGCCGATATGGTATCCTATGATGCTATTAATTTTATGGCAGTTCATGCCAGGGGGCTTACCTGTGTTCCAATGGACAGACTGAGAGCCAAAGAATTAAAATTAAACCAAATGGTAGGAAATAACACCGATCCCCATGGGACAGCCTTTACAGTATCAGTAGATTCAAAAGATACAACTACAGGAATATCCATCAGGGACAGGGTGCAGACCATAAAAGATCTAGCCGATAGAAATAAAGGGGCAGATGATTTTAACAGACCTGGACATTTATTTCCGCTGGTAGCAAAGGATGGAGGAGTATTGATTAGAAACGGTCATACAGAAGCATCTGTAGATTTTGCCCGTTTAGCCGGGCTGAAACCCATGGGTGTAATCTGTGAAATTCTAAAAGATGATGGTACCATGGCAAGGCTGGATGACCTAAAAATATTTGCTAAAAAACATAATTTAAAACTTGTAAGTATAGAGGATCTGATTAAATACAGAAAGGAAAATGATGTTTTAGTAGAGGAAGTGGCAGTAGTTAAGATGCCTACTAAGTGGGGTGATTTTAATCTCCATGCCTATGAAAATATCTTGGATGAGAAGGAACATATAGCTCTGGTAAAGGGAGATGTGAAGGGAAAAGAAGGCGTATTGGTAAGAATACATTCGGAATGTTTTACCGGGGATGTACTGGGTTCTCGTAGATGTGACTGCGGTTCCCAGCTGCATAAGGCCATGAAAACAATAGACCATGAGAAAGAAGGAGTTATACTTTACCTGCGTCAAGAGGGAAGAGGAATTGGACTTTATAATAAAATTAAGGCCTATAAACTGCAGGATGAAGGGTTAGATACTGTAGAAGCCAATGAAAGATTGGGATTTGAAGCAGATTTAAGAGACTATGTGCTGGGGTCTCAAATATTGAAGGATTTAGGAGTAAAATCCATCAGACTTATGACAAATAATCCCAAGAAGATCGAGGGATTAAAATCTTATGGGATAGATGTTGTGGAGAGAGAACATATCGAGATTACACCCAATGAAAATAATAAAAAATATTTAAAAACCAAGAAGGAAAAATTAGACCATATGTTAGAAGAAGTATAAAAACGGAGCTCAATTAAGAGACAAACAAAAAAGACAGATATTCAAAAGAATATCTGTCTTTTTATATTTTTAAATATTTTTTGTTTTTTCCAGGTATCTTCTGGAGGCTATTTTTATAAAGTTATTTTTAATACCCTCAGCCAGGATATCTTTTGCTATCTTACTTTCTGTATATTCAATATGTTTCTTTAATTGATTTTCTAATAATACCAGATCCTTTTCATTTATATCAAAACATTCTACCATATCCATATTTATATTAGATTCTATAAGGTTTTTCTTTAACAGGTAAGCTATTCCTCCGCTCATTCCTGCTCCAAAGTTATTTCCCGTATCACCTAAGATAATAACGTGACCGCCAGTCATATATTCACAGCCGTGGTTTCCTATCCCCTCTACTACAGCCTGAGCTCCGGAATTTCTTACTGCAAATCTTTCTCCTGCACTGCCGTTTAAATATATTTCTCCTCCTGTAGCTCCATACAACACTGTATTTCCTGCAATGCATCCCATATTAGACGGGTAGTCCGCTTCCTGAGGTTTTTTTATGATTATCTTTCCGCCGGACAGGCCTTTGGCTACATAATCATTTCCATAGCCTTCTAAAGTTATTTTCTGACCTTTTACAGCAAAGGCTCCAAAACTCTGTCCTGAATATCCCCGGAGGTTTATGTTTAAGTCCGTTACCCCTCCATTTTGGAAGGCTTCCAGCTGAGATTTCCCTGCTATTGTAGTTCCAAAAGATCTGTTTGTATTATCAATTATTCCATGATATTCTAACTTCCCGTGATTTGAGTTTTGACATATGATTTCATTCAGGTGATCTACTGTATTTATATTCCCGCAGTATTCTTTTTTACTGATGACCTCTCTGAATATGGGATCAAAGTTTAATTTAGTTTTTTTATATCCCCCTCCCAAATTGGAGGATAATAGAGATGATTTCCCAATTATTTCCTCTATATTCCTGGCTCCTATGGATGCCAGCAGCTCCCTTATTTCACTTGCTATAAATTTTAGATATATGATAATATCTTCTGCTGTCCCGCTGAATTTTTTTCTCAGCTCCTCCCTTTGAGTTGTTATTCCCACAGGGCAGGAGTTGGTGTGGCATCTTCTGCAGAAGATGCATCCTTCGGCAACAAGTAATCCGCTTCCAAAGGCGTATTCATCCCCGCCAAGAAGAGCTGCTACGATAATATCGTATCCCGTTTTTATTCCCCCGTCTACCTGAATCTTGACAAGATCCCTCAAATCATTTTCACATAATACCTTATGGGTATCTGAGAGCCCCAGTTCCCAGGGGGTAGCTGTAAATTTCATGGATGAGGAAACGGCTGCTCCTGTTCCTCCGTCAAATCCCGATATAACGATTTTATCTGCACCTGCTTTTACCGTCCCGCTGGCTATTATACCCACGCCTTTTTCACTGGCTAGTTTTACACTTACTGCAGCATCTGTATTCAGATTCTTCAGATCAAATATCAGCTGGGCCAGATCCTCTATGGAATAAATATCATGGTGCGGCGGCGGTGAGATAAGATCTGTTCCGGGAACTGTATTTCTTACTTTTCCAATGGCATCGCTTACCTTATGCCCTGGAAGATGTCCGCCTTCTCCGGGTTTTGCTCCCTGAGCCATCTTTATCTGAAGTTCCTTGGCATGCATCAGATAGTTTGTTGTTACACCGAATCTTCCGCTGGCTATTTGTTTTACCTGGGATATACGATTATCCCTCAGCCTGTCACTATCTTCTCCGCCTTCTCCGGAGTTTGACATGGCTCCTATGGAATTAAAGGCC
>JAUXGP010000078.1 GCA_030621995.1 Psychrilyobacter sp. | reverse complement strand
TGTAGAATTGATTTTCTATATAATTTGATTCCACTATTCTGTTTTCCACTTCTTTTTCTTCCTCTTCCACTATAAAAGTATCATATCCTAAACTAGGAATAATCATACCTTTAATTAAAATTTCACTTCTGTAATATCCCGGAATTTCTTCTTCTCTATCTCCATCAGCTGTTACAACTACCCTTTTCCCACCTGATATATATTCAGAGTTTATGATTTCAGTTTCTACAATCTTTCCATCTCTAGTTTTTATAATGGGGTTATTTTTTTTAGTAAATAATATAGATTTTATACTTTCTTTTTCTTCCGTTAATTTCGTATTGAATACAGTCAGGATATTTTTATAACCTAATCCAGATGAAATTCCCACAGTTATTTTTTTCTTAAGCATATTGATAAGACCATCCACAATTTTTTCTACCTTATCTAACCTGGTTATTACTCCATCATTAGTAGAATCTGAATTACACCCTCCTATACTATCATGGGCATGTACATCAGATAATAGTTTCCAGCATATATCCAACCATCTTTGAGGATATTCTATTCCCAGGTCCATCCCTATAATTCCCAACGGTTCTAAGGTATTTAATATTTTGTTTTCAATCCTAGAGTTGGCTTTTTTAATATCGTACCTTTGAGACCCTATAGTTCTATGGATACGTGATTTTTCGCACCCTCTCAATTCTCCCTCTATCTTATTCTCAAATTTGTTTTTCCATGCACTCTTCATAAATTGTTCATAATCTGAGAGTATAAACTCATATCCAAAATTCTTTTGATTTAACTCTTTTATAACTCTTGGGAAATGTTCTCTGATTAAGACCTGATCTCCACCAGCAGGAAGTAAAAGATCATTACAATCTGTATTTAAAGTTTCTAATTTTTTTAACATGGGCAGAAGTTTTTCCTCTATATATTCATCAGTCGAATCCAAAAATTTCCCCGGCCCGTATCCTAAATAGATATTGTTTGCTCTTACCTCTATTCCATCTGGAGAACGCCATTTAAAATTAAGGTTCCCCTTCAACTGATCGGTATATACTCCCCTCTGAAAAACAGCATTATCTATTTCAAACCCTTTAAAAATCGAAGGCAGATATTGATTTTGTCCAAAGATGTCAGGCAGGTACCCAACACTCATAGAATGACCAAAGTCTTCACAGATATCTATCCCATATTGAAGATTTCTGATTAAAGACTCCTTATTTATCAGGAGAGAATCAGCCTGAGTATACCATGGGCCTACAAATATTCTTTTATCTGTTATTAATTTTTTCAGTCTTTCTTTATTTTCAGGATAGATATTTAAATATTCGTCTATAATAGAAGCCTGGGCATCAAATGAATATGATGTATAATCCTTATTCTCCTCTAAAACTCCCATTAGATATGTTAAATTTTCCCCTAATAAAATATTTGAATCCTCTAAATTAAAATACCACTCCCTATCCCAGTGTGAATGTGAAACTATATGAACTTTTTTCATCTTATACTCTCCCTCTATATTTTAGTAGTTAAACTTTTTCAATATCTATTTTTAAAACTAAGGAGTTTGCCCGCCACATGCGGTCAAACTCCTATTTTCTTTCTATTAATTCTTAACAGTCTTTCTTGTTTTTTTCATTAAAAATATAGTTAATATTGCTACAGTTGTAGCCCCTGACATTATACCTATAAGGTATGGGAATACACCATCAGCTAATCCCCAACCCCAGATAGCTGGTAATGGCAGTGATTGAATCGCTCCTAAATACACTGCTACTACCGAACCTACGATTGCTCCAGCCACATTGGCTATGATTAAGATTGGATTTTTTAACAGGAATGGGATTGCTCCCTCTGAAATTCCACAAATTCCTAAAAGTAACGAAGTACTTCCAAGCACCCTTTCTTCAGTAGTAAATAAATCTTCATTCTTAAATTTATCGTAGTTTACTGCTAATCCTATTCCAATTGGAGGAATAATTATAGATAGTGTTCTGGCAGTTAAGTTAAATATTTCAGGTGTTTCAGGCAGGTTTAATCCCAACGCAACTGCTCCTGCAGCTTTATTTATCGGCCCCCCAAGGTCAAAGGCTGTTCCAAATGCAATAACTGAGTTGTATGCAAATTTCCCTGCATCTCCTGCAGCAGTAAAGAAATCAAATAACCACTTATTTGCTGCTCCAAATACCGGATTTATTATAAAGATCATACTTGTAACCAATACTATCCCGGTTAATAACGGTACAATCAACATAGTTTTTATCGTTGTTAACTCCTGCTTTATCTTGATCTTGTTGTTTAAAAATTTCACTAAATAACCGATTAGAAAACCAACGGCAATGGCTCCAAAGAATCCTGAAGGTACAAATCCATTGTAGAACTCGACATTTTTATGAAAAAATCTTCTATAAGGTTCATCTGTCATCATTCCACCGATAAATGCAGGTACAAGTGCCGGTTTACCAGCGATTGAGTAAGCCAGGTATCCTGCAAAGAAGGCATACATAGTCTTCATTGTCATAAATCCAATGGCTCCAAATTTTGAGAAAAAGTCTTTATATATAGCACTGTCTTTACCAAATATTTCAGCCGATATATTTCCCATTGCCAGCAATAGTCCTGCTAATACCAATACTGGTATCATATATGAAATTCCTGTCATCACATGCTGTAAAAAAGCATTAGTTCCACCAGAACTTTTATCAGCCTCTATTACTTCGCCCTTTTCTAATTTTATTGCCTTTTCTATCGTTTCTTCAGTTGATTTTAATACTGCCTGAGTTCCTATTTTGACATAGTTAGCTCCATCAAATCTATGATCATCCTGGATAGGTACATCTATAGCTAAGATTATTCCATGGGCAGCATTAATCTCAGCTACACTAAGTTTATTCTTTACACCGTCACTTCCCTGGGTTTCAACCTTGCATCTATATCCTTTACTTTTACAATGATTTTTTATTTTTTCTGCTGCCATAAATGTATGAGCTATCCCTGTAGGACATGCTGTTACTGCCACAATAAACTTATCTTCCATTGTACCGGCAGCCGGGACTTCCTCTTCTCTTCCCTCTACAGAATAAATTGCCTCCAATAGTTCTTCCTTAGTTTTAGTATTTTGGAGATCCTCTACAAATCCATCTGCCATAAATGAACTGGTCAATTTAGTCAGCACATCTATATGGGTACTTCCACTCTCTGCTTTTGGTATAGCTATTAAAAACACCAAGTTGACTTCATTTTCATCATCTACCGACTCCCAATCATTAATTACATTAGTTGTTCTAGCTATAGCAATTCTAGGGTACTTTACAGCTGTAGACTTTCCATGAGGAATTGCTAATCCCTCCTCCAATCCTGTAGGAGAAGATGCCTCTCTTTCCATTACAGTCTTGTAGAACTCCTCCTTGGACTCCAATGCTCCATCTTCATATAATTTTTCTACTAAACTTTTTATCACTTCTTCCTTTGTTTCTAATTTACAATCTAATAATATTAAATTGTCGTTTATTAAATCTTTAAATTTCATCTTCTTCCCCCTTATATTTTTGAAAAAAATTGTTCCCTTCCTTTTTTTTCTTCTCTAATATAGTTTAACAAATTTATTTTATTTTTTAAATATCCTTTATTTTTCCAAAAAAAATGATTTTTTCTGACAAAAATCCTGAAAACAGTTATAAAAAGTCGAAAAAAAAACAGTTTTTAGTTTGAATTATATTATAGAACATCATATAATAGATATATTAAGTGGTCGTTTTTTTTCATTTTTATACGACAGGGGAGGTAAGATGAATAAAAGAATAATAGATATCATTGAAAAATTTAATAACTATAAGGGCAGAGTCGACATCAAACAATTATCTAAGGAATTAGGAGTAAATCAAAGAACCATTCGATATGATATAGACAAGATCAATGAGGAGCTGGAAAAAAAAGACTTAGATCTAATTGAAAAACTCACTAAGGGAGGATTGGAAGGAGATGTCAAATCTTTAAATCTTTTATTGGACGGGCTGGATTTAGATGAAAATATTTTCCAGGAATATAAGGACGTGCTCATCCTTATCATGATAACCTTTGAGGAAAATATCAATATAAACAGCCTATGTGAGAAGTTTGACCTTGGAAGGACAACTATCAAAACTACCCTGAAGGATATAAAAAAAATATTGGATCTCTATAAATTAGAATTAATTTTAAAACCTCAAAAAGGATTGAAATTAATCGGGAAGGAGGAAAATATCAGAAGACTCCAATTAAAACTTTTAAACCAGTACAGTTCACTCCACAAGGAGAATAACTTCGAAAGAAAATATATTCGAAAAAAAATAGACGTTTATTTTTGTGGGATAGATCCGGCTTTTATAGAGAAATTTATTAACTTCATAATAAAGTCTCTCAACAGGATGATCTCAGACGAAGCCTATACCACGATATTTAACTATATAATGGTTACGATACTCAGGATAAAGAAAGAGAGACCTCTTTTGATCTCTCCCAATGAAAACTTTTTTTATGAGACTGAGGAGTACAAGGTAATAAAGAGATCTATCGCCCTTATCGAGTCAAATTATGATCTGGTTATGGACACCCATGAACTTCTAAAACTTACAGATTATTTTTTAGGCAGCCACCTTTATAACGCCAGCTCATCTTTTCTCAGCAATTGGATTGAGATCGAGATCCTGACAAAAAGAATAATACATAATTTTTCTGACCTATTCAGCTGCGACCTCACAAAGGATAAGTTTTTACTGGATGGTCTTATCAACCATATCAAACCTACCGTCTATAGGGTGAAAAATTTTACAGAACTGGAAAATACCATTGAAGATGAATTTAAAAACCTCTACCCTCATATCTTTGCCGATACAAAGAATGCTCTGAAATTACTGGAGGAATTTATGGGTTTATCCATCCCTGACAGTGAAACAGCCTTTATAGGGATGCATTTCAAAGCGGCTATAGACAGAAATAAAATAAGGGAGACCAAAAATATATTGGTAGTATGCGGGATGGGATACGGGACCTCTAAACTTATTTCTCAACAAATCAGGAGTTTATATGAGGTAAATATCTTAGATATCATCCCACAAAACCAACTGCAAAACTATGTAGACAATTCCAGTATAGATCTTATATTGACCACCTCTATGAATGAAGAATATTTTAATGGTATCCCCATTGTAAAAGTAAAGCCCATCTTAACTGTTGAAGACTTTAACCTCATAGACACATATAGTCTTCCTAAATATAACAACAGGATCCCCCTCTCCCTCCTGGTCAATGCCGTCGAAAACAACACCGTTATTATAGACAGGGAGGAATTAGTAAAACAGTTAAAGGAGGTCTGTGGAAAACAATTAGTAGATGATACCCATAAAAATAGTCTGAAAATCTCAGATCTTTTAAACAATAAATCTATCCATCTGGAAAAAAGGGTAAATAACTGGGAGGAAGCCATAAGGCTGTCGGGAAAAATTTTAGAAGATAATGGAAATATTACAAATAATTATACAAAAAAGATGATTGAATCCATTAAAAAGAACGGATCCTACATGGTCACAAAGGATAGTCTGGCTCTGCCCCATGCTAAAAATGACGGAGATGTATTCTATACCGGGATGTCTCTGCTTATCTTGGAGGAGGAGGTAGAATTTCCCCAGGGATTTAAAGTTAAAGTAATCTTATCATTCTGTTCTTTGGATTCTCAGGAACATCTGGATGCACTGACGGAATTTATTGAACTCGTTAAAAAATATAATTTTTTAGAATTTTTAAAAAAGGGAAGATCTAAGAAAAAAATAGTAGACAAGATCAATAAATATGACTTTTTAACAAAATTAGGAAAAAATTAGATCTTTTACTTCTATAAGACCATTTGTCAACAAAAAATCATTGACATAATGAGTTACCTGTTATATAATATCAAAGATAAAGCCCTTTCCCACGAGGAGCCGTTATAAAAATATTTTATAACATTTATTTCAAGGAGGAACAAAACGTGAAAAACAAATATAGTTTTATGTTAAGAAAAGAAGATGTAGTTAGAGAATGGTTACATTATGACGCTGATGGAGCAATCTTAGGAAGATTAGCTGCTGAAATCGCAAAAAAATTAATGGGAAAAGATAAGGTAACTTATACTCCTCATATCGATGGTGGAGATTACGTAGTAATCACTAACATGGAAAAAATTGCAGTTACAGGAAAGAAATTAACTGACAAAATTTATTATAATCACTCAGGATTCCCAGGTGGATTAAGAGAGAGAAGATTAGAAGAAGTTTTAGCTAAGAACCCTGCAGAAGCTTTATTTTTAGCAGTTAGAAGAATGTTACCTAAGAACAGATTAGGAGCACAACAATTAACTAGATTAAGAATATTCGTAGGATCTGAACATGAGCATGCAGCTCAAAAACCTGAAACTAAATCATTATAATAAATAGGAGGTAATTTTAAAATGGCTATACAATTTAGAGGAACTGGAAGAAGAAAAACTTCAACAGCAAGAGTAATCTTAGTGCCTGGCGAAACAGGTGTTACTATAAATGGAAAAGAAATGAGCGAGTATTTCGGAAGAGGAATCTTAGGAGATATCGTAAACCAACCTTTAGTTTTAACTGAAACTGCTGAGAAATTTGGAGTTAAAGTAAACGTAAATGGTGGAGGAACTACTGGTCAAGCAGGAGCTATCAGACATGGTGTTGCTAGAGCATTATTAATGGCTGATGAAACTTTAAAAGGTGCTTTAAGAGAAGCTGGATTCTTAACTAGAGACTCAAGAATGGTTGAAAGAAAGAAATTCGGAAAGAAAAAAGCAAGAAAATCACCTCAATTCTCAAAGAGATAAGGTTATTTCAAAAGAGATATATTTCCACTGTTGTGGAAATACATCTCTTTTTTTTTATAAAAAATTATAGATAAATTTTAAGGGAAGCCATCAATCAGTCTATGATTCCCACCCCACCCTCACTTTCTTTATAAGCTTGTATCCTTTGCAATTTTTCATAAACTTCTTTTCTAATATAATGAATTATTTTTCCAATTTTTAATATGTATATTTTTTCCTCTAAGCCTACCACTTCTATTTCTTCAAAAGTATGATAATGTGTTCCATAAAAACTTTTTATTTCTCCGTGAAAATTTATAAATCGAACCATATTAAAACCTCCCTTATTCGCTACCAAATAAAACAATATATAATAATGTTATTATTTAACTCTATTAAATTTCCTTTTAAAAATATTATTCATTTCATATTTATTAAAAAAAGCCTATACCTTCTAACGAAAGCATAAGCTTTTTCACTTACTATATTTCCCACCTTGGTTTCTCTTCTTTGACATCGTAATTTTCTTATAACTAGAAGAAAACTACGTACTCGTCAATCGGGAAACCATAAAAAGGAAGAGTTTAGTATCTACT